>CAXQBA010000059.1:0-3233 GCA_964221885.1 Luminiphilus sp.
TCCTAAAATTAGGATATTTCATTTCGATCTGCTTCAGTAGATAGGCCGATTCATTTTGAAGAATATTCAGTCGACTTCTGAGACTTCTGAAATCATCATTACTTCTTTTTTCTAATAGCTGTGCCATGACTCGTTCCTTCTGGAAAATAATTTCCTGCCAACGAATCATCAATGAATCGGGAATGTCTTTTTTATCTTGTAGAGACTCCTCGTGTATAGCTTTAGTTAAGAGTACAGACTTATTTCTTGTGGCTATATCAAATGCCTGTTTAGCATCTTGAATTGGATCTAATACTTGCAGACTATTCAGCACCCAAATGTTAGTCAGCGATAATACTCTGAGTTTATCATTATCACTCGTCAGATCTAGAAGTGAATTTCGTAACACCTTAGTAGCCACATCCGCTACTTCAACCCAATATGGATTGATCTTTGATTCAGCACTATGAATTTGAAACCAGATCTGTAAAGATTGGATCAAGGGTTCAACACGCGATCCATCTTTAGCACAGATATCTATTACACGGCCAACCCACTCTTTTGAGAATGTTGATGAATAAGGTATGCCCATATTTTGCTCAAGCGCTTTCCGAAGCCATTTCATAGACTTAGAATAATCTCCTTTCTCACTGTAGAAAGAGGCAATACCATTTAGCGTTGCCAAGTAACTAGGATGTTTTCTTCCTATCGCTTGGGCTTGAATTTCACTTACATTCAACAAACAAGCTATTGCTTCATCATCTTGCTTCAATCTTTTCAAAAGGTCTGCTTTTCCTTTTAAGGCTATAGCATAACTCTGATGGCGTTTACCTAATGTTCGTTCGTAAATGTGAATGGCTTTATCGGATAACTCCAGTGCGAGACTGAATTTATTTTCCTTTTTATAAATGGCGGCTAAATTATTCAACATAGCAGCATAAGATGGATGTTGTTCTCCAAGGGTATTTTTTGTGATTGAAAGGGCTTGATCAGCATACTTATATGCATTGGAAAATTGATCCATCTTGTAATACAAGGTAGCTAAGTTATTCAATGTATTTGCATAACTAGGATGCTGCTCACCTAATACTTCTTTTCGTATTTCAAGAGTCTGAAGATACAATGGTATGGCCATTTCATAGTTCCCCATACTACTATGTAAATCTGCCATATTATTCATCGAAAGGGCATAATCTGCACTGAAAGCTCCTTTTTGTTGAAAAATCATTTTAGCCTCAAGCAACAGATTTAATGCTTCATTATAACGCCCCATATATTCCAATGCTTTCGCTTTGTTGTTTAACAAAACCGTATAAGAACTATGTTCCATACCATATACCTGTTGCATCAATTCCTTTGAACGATCATAACTGGAGATCGCTAATTTATGTAATCCCAAATGCCGATAAATAGTGGCCAAATTATTATAGTATGTCAGTAGAGACGGATCTTGATTCCCATATACTTTTTCTGTTTGATCGATCACATCCTGTAACGCCTGACGTGCCTCAATGTATTTCCCTTTAGTAATTTGAAGTGAGGCCCAATTAGCTTTTGCATGAAGCCATCCCGAAATATCAATATCTTTCCATTCCGACCGAGCTTGCAAAACCTCCTCAATCAATTTTTCTGATTCTTCAACTTGACCAAGATCTTGTTTTACTGCAGCTAATTGCTCTATAACACCAATGTATGCCATTGATTTTTTCTGTTGTGTTTGAACCATCCACTGACGTACATCTTGAAGAAGAAACAATGCTTTTTTAAAGTCAAATTGTTGTCGATATAAAGCAGTAAGATTCGTTACAATTGGTAAGAAATATGGGTGTGTAGGTCCTAAATGATCTTCGATTGTTTGTCTTGCCAATTCCATATCATTCAATGCTAGATCAGGCTGACCCTTACGTTGTTGTATAACAGAGCGAGAAATTAGAGCAAAAACATAGATCACATCCATAGATCGATCTGTAGATTCTTTACACTGTTTTATAGTAAAATTAAACGCCTCTAAGGATTCATTCAATTCGCCCTCTTTTAAGTACAGATCTCCCAGATAGTTGGCAAATTGTAACGTAATAGAGTCCGTTAATCCATAAATGCTCTTCGCTTTCTTGAAACCCGTTGTGGTGAACGATATCGCAACTGTATATTCTTTTTTATTCATATGATCCAATCGAGCACTGTCCAATTGCTGCATAGACCAACTTTGCAAACTTAGAGCTTGATTTTCATGGAATCCACGTTGAGATAGGCAAACTAGATGTTGCAAAAAGAATCCTAATATAAGAATGCTGCTATATTTCCAATGTATCATTACCATAACGATCTATGTTTGATACGTAAAAAACAACATAAGGATATCAATGGAATTGAGTTTAACGATACATTATGAGATTGTGAAATGGAAAATAAAAAAAATCGGAGCATCTCACCCATTGATACTCCGATTGCTTTAAACCTAGACATTTATTTAGTCTACAACAATGAATGGAATCGTCAACATGCCATCACTGTATATCATTCGTGCTTGATAGGTCCCTGGTACCAGTTGCATAATCTGCACATCTATTTTTTCATTAGTTATCTTCTGAACATGTATTGTTTGACCCATACTATTTGAAATGATCAATTGAACTTGACCATTAGTCAAACTTTCTGTCATACCATCCAAAGACAATGTGAATTGTCCATTATTAGGATTCGGGAATATAGTAGCTGTCGGTGATGGAGCAATCATATCTCCAGTTCCTAGATAGTCCGAATATCCATTACCAGCAGATTCTCTATCAGACTCAACATCTTTTTCGTCTGAATTCGGTTCATCTTCACCTAGTAATAAATTAGACTTAGTTGAACCACCTGACTGTTGCAATGCATTACACAATCTGCCTCTACCTTTTATAGTAAAGTCATAAATTGATTCGTCACAATCATTCGATAAAATATTGACTCTCGCAAACTTCATTCCCATACTATTAGGGTTGAAAGTAATGGAGAAGGTCGTGAAAGCTCCTGGTGCAAGTGTTGACTGAGCTGGTTGTGTAACACTGAATTGACCACTATTTATACCTAGCACATTAACTAATGGGACGCCAGTTAGATTAAGATCTCCATCACCTGCATTAACAATGGTAAATGTTTTTGTTATAGCACCCGTCTGAACACAAACTCCACCAAAACTCGTTCCATTCAAGCCACTTGTTGAGAGAGACCCATCGACTACCGATAACCCGTGCCCATACAATGCGATCTCT
>CAXQBA010000060.1:0-4246 GCA_964221885.1 Luminiphilus sp.
TCAAAAACAAAAACGGTTGACAAAGCGAGCGTACAATAGCAACTCGTTGTTGTTGTCCGTAGGACATCTCACCACAGGATCTATGGATCAGATCATTCATATCCAAAGCATCAAAGTAACCTTCAACTTCTTTTTCAGACTTAAATTGAGTGAGTTCATTCTTAGCCATAACATTTTGCATAGCCGTAAGAAACGGAAATAGTCGAAGATCTTGAAAAACGAAAGATGCTATCTCAGCACGAAACTTGGCAATTACGTCATTATCAAATGTACTAATAGGACGACCATCAAAAATAACATCTCCCTGATATGATTCATACGACCCGTGCAGGATCTTTTGTAATGTTGTTTTTCCTTTACCCGAAGCTGCTTTTATGAGGTATCGTTTATTTGTAGAACTAAACGTTACATTGGTATTCCAAACTTCTGAGATATCCCCTTTTCTTTCAAAACTAGGGTTGAGATTTTTCAGGTATAGATCCATACTTAACTGTCAAAGATTTCGCTTAATTTTTTCTCCAGCTGTGCACCACGAAGTTTTGTGGCAACTACTCTACCTTGTGGATCAACCAGAACGGTAAATGGAATACCTCTGACACCATATTTTTTTGCATGGGAAGATGCCCAACCTTTTAGATCGCTCATATGCGGCCAGGTCAACTTATCTTTGGCGATCGCATTGATCCACTTATCTTTGTTATTGTCTAAAGAGACACCTAAGATTTCAAATCCTTTTTTACTGTACTTCTGATACATTCGAACCACATTAGGATTTTCTCTACGACATGGCCCACACCAACTTGCCCAGAAATCGATCAATACATATTTACCTTTGAAATCAGCCAATTGTATCTCTTTACCATCTGGATTGGGCCCTTTAAGACTTGGAGCAGCGAATCCGACTGCCAGGGCACCTCGTAACTTATCGATCTGTTCTTGAACGAATTTGTCCAACTGAGGATATCTACCTTTGTAAGACTCCAAAAAAAGATTCCCCGTTTTTACAAAAATCGAGTTGTTTTTTCCCATAGTGCCAAGCATACAAGCTGTTATGGTTGGAAGCTCATTACGACTACGACGTACTGAATGTAGTAACGTATCAATATAAGTTAATTGTTGGGTATTTGTTAGCGCCATTTGTGTCAAACTTCGAGCATATTGTTTCACTGATTCATAAAACATCGGTAATTTGTATAGACCTGAGTCAGACAATGTTATATGGTCGAAAAAATGATCTGCAAAGTAACGAGCTTCGGTATCACCATCCGAACGATTATTTTGATAACTCTGAAACGAATTCATAGTCATAAAGCGATGTAATATCGGTGACTGGATCAAAGAATCCATTAGATCTTTCTTCTTCGAATCAACTACTTTCATGGATGACACAATCGTTTGTAATGCATCTGCATTCCCTTTTTTCTGATTGTATTCAAAAATGAGATCCATCTGCTCTTTGTTGATACGTTTGATACGATCAGAGATCTTTTGAAACGATGTATTTAACGCTGAAGATTGAAGGGTAAGGTCCTTGACTGATGTAGAAAGTCCTGAAAGTGAGACCATTGATTCACCTGATAATAAAAACGACTTCATATCCTTAAGTGAATACCCGACATAATACATACCCTCATCCAACGATTCAATAAAGAACTGGTATGTCATACCTGAAGCAGAAAGCGTAGCAGGGACCGCATCAATTTTCTCAACCTGAATACCCTGCCAAGCATATAAGTTCAATTCCTTGGATTTCTCAAGTGTATCTGAAAAAAGGACATTGATCTGAACAGTACCATCAAATGACGGTTTTGACGTTATGGTTGATTGCCGAGTCGTCTCACAGGCTGATAGGATAAGAATAACAAAAAGGGTAAAATATGGTAAGCGCATGATTGATAATTTAACTGTATTAAATCAACTATAAAACTACAAATATTATCAAATCACGGAGAAAGAAACGGTCTGTTTTTAAATGAAAGCCGAGAATTCACATCAGTTTATCATCTTTCTGCTTCAAAAAACTAAGGAATGACTTGATCACCACTATAATGCCAAAAAATAGAAAGAACGTCACAAGCAAAACAATATAAATAGTTCGGTATGAATTAGCATCAAAAATGGATCACTATAACTACGAATATCAAACTGAGTTTATCGTATATTTTTATTTTATCTAGATGATTATATCTGTGATTCATCAGCAGACTCGATAATGAATCAAGTTCAATTCGACTAGCTGAGGGTTTTAATGCATTTTGGAACCCCTCTTTAAAAGCATATGGAATTATAAGGCTTCCCAAAGCTAAAACTAGGAAGGTGATAGCTCGAATTTTATTTTTTTTAACGACCCCAAAAAATAAAAATAAAGCAAGAAAACTCACTGGAAGGATAAGTTGAATGATACGTTGTACAGATAGTCCTTGTAAAATAGGATCTACGTTGTTCGGTATACTACTTTTTGAAAAGGACCAATGTGCTGATAGCCATCCATCTGAGGTTAAAAAGGTCGGAGAGGATTTCATGTGTAGGGTTGTAAAAAGAATACCTGCTATAACTGGTATGATCAATATCCTAGACCACCATGCGTCAAACATTTTTAGCCAAATGATACTTGTAGGAAGTAAGATCCATACAATTCGAATAGTGGCATCAACTGAGTAGGGTTCATTGGCACCCATTAGTTCAGCACTATTGAATAGGCAACGGATCAACCACCAAAACGATGAAACGGTCAGCCAAATCCAATCGAGAATGAAATCAATATGAATCAGAGGTAGATCATGGGTCAGGGCCATGGCGTTCAAAATGAGGAAGGCGACAATGGGGCCAATAACAAAAACTAAAAGGGAACTGACCAGACCTCTTGAGATTCGTATAGCTTGATTTACACTTTTTTCTTCAAGAATATTATGTGTTCTAGACAATAGAAAAAGGACAATAAGAATCACGATGACCCACAGAAGTATTCGTGTGGGATGTGTTGAGGACTCCAATATAAAATGTGTCCAATCATTCAGTAAGACAAGCCCTTTGTTATACATTACTTGTATTAATAATTAACAAGGGCAATCTCGCATTATTTTAGCCAAAAAACCAAAATGTTCGCCTCTAAATATTACTTTTGTGGATTGTAATCCAATTATATCGCGCTTTGCAACAACATAATTCTCGGGAAATAATTATCGGTTTTGTCGGAATGGTCCTATTGTTAGGCTCGCTCTTTTTCTATTCTTTTTTGAAACAGAAGAATACTTTCTCCACCAATATGGTCGTTACCGCAAAGTTTGATCGGATCAGTTTTCTCAAAGTTGGAGAGTCCGTCGATATCTTGGGTCGTATAATGGGTGAGGTGATAGCAATTAACAAATCTGGAGATGATATTTTTGTTGACCTGGACATAGATCCAGAAACTCGTTTACCCAAAAGCACGTTGGCTGTGCTGTATCAACCCTCTTTTCTTGGTGGACGTGGTATCACACTTTATACAGAAGATTCATGTATGGTTGGACCGTGTTTGTCAGACGGTGATACCATATTAGGTGAGGTGAAGACTCACAAGGAGAATGTTTCCGAAATGTTAGATCCATATTTGCCTGTAGTTGACAAGATCACTGCATTTACTGTTGGCGATTCGATGGCATTTGAATATTATTTAACAAAGAGTAACAAGCAATTAGGGCAGTTGGATAAGCAAACGAAAAGATTGACCCGATCATTGACTACCAATGATATTAAAAAATTATTATCGCAAACAAATAACCAATTAGGGCGCTTACAGCAATTGTTGACCGATACATCTCAGCAGTCCAATTTGCTTGATATGACTATGTTAGAAAAATTACTAGCAGATGGTTTTGTCCAAAAGGTCTCACTTACGATAGATTCTAGTTTAGAAAAAGTGCAACAATACACGAATAAGATCGATACAGGACGTATTACTTTCGATAGAGAACTCGATAAGATTGCAGTAAAGGTCAATGATATCATCAATAACAATGATTCTACATGGAGTGCTTTGTTCTATGATTCATCAGTTAGAGATAGTTTGAAGAATAATTTACGTTCAACTTCGTTCCTTTTGAAGGATATCAGGTTGAATCCAAAAAAATATATTAGTTTACGATAACTGTTCATAAAATTCAATAAAGTGAAAGTAAGGAATGAAGTAAAAGTGGGTATTTTGGCTGTAATAGCAACGATCCTGCTTATTTGGGGTTTCAATTTTTTAAAAGGAAAGAATGTCTTT
>CAXQBA010000061.1:0-2855 GCA_964221885.1 Luminiphilus sp.
TGCTGTTTCAAATATCTTTCTCCGTACTGAGCCTCCTCAGCACTCATTTTATGCGTTTCTTCCAACGCCGCTTCTTTCTCTTTTTTCCCCCTATCTACTAGCCAAATTTCTCCCACTAGTATCAAAAGGCGATTGCAAATGTCACACTATTTTGCCAACTTACCAAACCTTTTTGCAAAAAATATTTAAAAGATTTTGATCATAGCTTTTTTTAGAGGACAGAATCATAAAGATAGACTAATTTGTTAAAAACCCACCCTAATTTTTAGAAAAAAAATTATTTTTTTTTGTCTAAAATCTAATGTTCTGAAGACCAATGAGTTCTTTGACTTCTTTAACTGTTTGTTGAGCAACTTTACGGATCTCAAACGTTGATTGTTTGATCTGAGATTTAATCTCTTTCTTGTTAGCCCGAACTTCTTGAAGTTTTTCTTTAAATACAGACGACTTACTGATCAATGCCTCAGCAACAGCATCTTTAAGAGGTGCATATTTTAATTGACCATTTTTATAGTCCTGCATGAATTGCTCATGTAATGAGGATGAACCACATGCATCCAATAAATTGAATAAATTCCGAACGCCAGGTGACATCTCATCCCCTTCTTGTCCAGTATCTGTAACTGCAGATCGAATTTTCTTGCGTATAATGGTCTCATCAGCAAAAATAGAGATATAATGTTTCTCACCAGCACTTTTACTCATTTTACGTGTTGGATCTGCTGTTGAATTCACTTTTGACACCTTCGAAAACAACACCTCTGGCAGTGTGAAATATTCCTTACCCACCAAATTATTAAAACGCTCAGCTATATTTCTGGTCAACTCAAGATGCTGGACTTGATCTTTTCCAACAGGGACAAAATCCGCTTTATATATAAGTATGTCAGCAGCTTGAAGAACCGGATAACCAAATAATCCTGCTGAAATAAATTGATCGCTAGAGGTAGATTGAGACATCTTCCCTTTATCCTTAAATTGGGTCATCCTAGACAATTGACCATATGAGCAGAAACAATTGAAGATCCAAGCCAATTCAGCATGCTCAGGAACTAAACTCTGAATAAACAGATGTTCAGGTTTTATACCAACGGATAGTAAACTAAAAATAACATCCCAAGAGTTCTCTCGTAATTTCTTTGGATTGAACGGCATTGTCAACGCATGATAATCAACCACACCAAAAAAACATTGATAGGTTTCCTGTAAATGAACCCAGTTTTCTAAAGCACCAAAATAGTTGCCAAAATGAATGCTACCTGTAGGTTGAATCGCTGATAGTACGACCTTGTCTTTACTCATAAACCTATCTTAATTGATTATGTAACAATATTAGGAAAGAATAAACGACCGAACAAACAATCACACTACTTTAGATAAAATATTTGTCAAAAATCTGTACCGATCGAAAAATGAAGCATAGGTGCTTGTATCTGACCTGTTTCAACTCCCCAACCATAATCTATTTTCAAATAATGGCCGAATAAGATCGTGCGCATCCCAAATCCAAACCCATAGACAAATGGTCGTCTGAAGTAATTGACCGTCACTCGAACTGGCGATACATTATTGGGTCCATTATTATCAATAACGGATGTAAAGAGTGGATTGTCGGCAGAGAATGGTGTTAGGCCCTGCCATGCTGTACCAGCATCAAAATAAAAAACAAGTTGTAAACTACGAAGCATGGAATTCCTTGGAGGTGTAGATGAAAAATACTCGATGATAGGAATACGCATTTCAAAATTACTAACTAGATAAGAAGATCCGTTTCGAATATTATTGGAAAATCCCCTAAGGTTTCCTGCAAAGCTTTGCAAACCAAATCCATCGCTATCCGGCAATGATATATTATTAGATGTGGATGGGAAAATAGCATTTTCGACACCACCAATAGTATACAACATCCGTTGAGACCCAAAACTACTGGCACCTGCAATACGACAAGCAAAACCTGTTTTGTTATCAAAAGAATGATAAAATCGACCATCAAAACCTACATTGAACGTTTCACCATTGGACAGATCGACATTGAATTGGTCTGCTGTCTCAACTGTAAATGCTTGATAATATTCCATGTAGGCCTTAAAACGCATTCCTTTTCGAACATTGATATTAACCAGCAGACTATTATCAAATACGTATTCACCTCGAAGAAAAACTCGATTTTCAACATAGTTAGGAACTTGAAGCGATTGAATATCGTTTGAAATGATCGACACCATATCATGTTGATAACCTGCTAACAAACGCGCACTTTGATATTTTGAGATCGGATATGAAAATTGTGTTTCTACAAGGTGCTTGATATTCCGTCCTTCAGCCTCAAAGCTAAGATTCGTCAAGGTGTCCACTACAACATAATTTTCTAAACGGCTTCTCCTGTAAAAAGAATATCGTTGATCGATTCGTTCTCTACGATTATCGACATCGACATAATATTCCATTCCATTAAAGGACAAGGGAACTCGAACACCTACATTAATATCAAAATTTTCTAGTAGATCTCTGAATGAAAGTCCGGCATTGATACTTAATGGTTGAAATCGGTAATTCCCTCCCAAATACATATAGTAACCATTATATAAGATCGAATTATCAAATTGAATCGTTAATTCGTCCATCCTGAATAGACCACTATATTTACGATTAAAGTTCTCGTCCCATTCCACATAATCCTTCGTTTCTTTCTTGGGCTTGATCTGCTTTACTTTCGATCGTTTTGTTTTAACTTTGATTCGGCCGTCGGACTCCTCTATCAATACCTTAGGTTGAATATCATTCCCGTTGTTTGGAACGGTCGGTTCATTCAATTGTGTATAGTCACTCTGAAATTCATAATTATCTAGATCAAT
>CAXQBA010000062.1:0-5763 GCA_964221885.1 Luminiphilus sp.
TACCGCAATAGTTGGTGTTCCGGGGGGATGTATGCCCTCATTAGCTGACAATGTAGTTTTTGATGACAAGTCTTTTAGTGGCTCGAGCAACGGAATCATTATTTCAAGTTCTGCCTTTTGTAACTCCTTTACTTGTAAAGAAAATCTTACTGTAAATGGAAGCGGGCAACTTTATATTTCTGGCGATCTAAATCTAGAAACACAGATGACCGCTTTGAATTTCAGTGGTACGATTAACTTCATCGGATCTGGACAGAAAAATATCAATACACGCGGCAATATATTAAAATGCTCCGTTGTAAAATTTGACGATCAAAATGGCTCTTGGACTTTATTGAATGATTTTGAATTAGATCATCAAACCGGAAACGGTTTACTTTTCAATGCTGGTAACTTAATATTGAATGGTAAAACAATGACATTATCGGGGCGTTTTGCTTCTACCTCCACAACTCCGCGCACATTGGACATGAGAAACTCTCAGATCAATGTTCTTTGCAACCGAATCTATTCTTCTTACTGGGGCTTCGCATGGGACCTACGAAATGCGAACAATATTACTTTTTTATCCGATAGTTCGCTCATTTCCTTTAAAAATAACACCATTAATTTTAGCACAAATAAAGATTTTCACATGGGCACTAACATTCAATATGGAGATATTGAATTCTTAGAGTCCGATGAAATGACGATTCTTCATGGCAATGTATCAATGGATTATGCATTTTATGATGGGACGGCTCGCCTTAATGGGTCTTTCACATTTGATAGTTTACGATTAAAAGGTGGAGAATACTACTATCTAAGAAATAATTACACCCAAAATCTTGCTCCAGAACATGGTAAGATTATTGCCGAGGGTAACTCGACCGATTTTGTATTCATTGAGTCAACTACGAGTGGATCAAAAGCTTACATTAACAAAGAATATGGTGCGTCCTTCTGTGTAGACTTTGTTAAAGTTAAAGATATCGAGGCGACAAAAGGCCTATCCGATCCAGTTGATCCTAATCGTCATCAATTCCTTCAATTTGAAACAGGAATAAACAGTGATAACATCAATAGTACTGCTACCGGTATTTGGGCCTTCACACTTCCTCCTGGAGTACAAGTAATAGCAAACCATGCTTCTGACTATAGTATTTGTAATGGTGGTGATAGTCTTCATATCCCATTAGGATTGACAGGTACATATCCATATATAGTTATTTATGAATGGAATGATGAATTAGGAAATACTGGTCAAGACACTATCATTATTAATGACGATGACAATAATATTTATACTCAACGTATGCTTTCAATACCGTACGCTCCAGCGGCTAACAGTACAGTACATATCAACCCTTATGCTTTACGATGTGGTGTTTATAATTTTGCAGGTCCACAAACAACGGTTAACATCAATACGGGTCGAGGCCCACTAAGCGATTTAGAAAGTCATAAAGGTTGCTATCTATCTAATCGTGATCACTTCACTAACTTTTACGATCAATCGACAAATAAAACAATGATGTCTGTCAAAGACAAAGTAGGTAATTACGATAATAATGAATTAGGAAATGTACGTACCGCTGTTTACTTTGATCAAGTTGAGCAGCTTTACGACGGTTATCCTTATTTGAAAAGACACTGGATCGTAGACGCTGAAAATTCAAGTCCTGCTCAGATAAAACTATACTTAGACCATCAGGAACTTGTTGACCTAACTCAAGCATATTTTGGTTTTGGTGTGATATCATTACAAGATGATGTTTATCTATTAGAATTTCCTGATACCATTGGTATTGGTATCCCCGATACGATTCCTTTCAATGTCTTAGATTTTAACACGAATGATTCATTGCCATTCACAAATACTACTGATGTGATGGGTATTGAATTTTTTACGTCAAATCCAGGTGCTTATATGTTACGCATCAAACAAACCTCACAGTTACTTCCTTTGAATTTGACATTTATGTCAGCTACTAAAGAAGAAAACAAAGCTCATATAGAGTGGCGTATAGAAACAGATACAGAAATCGATCATTATGTAGTTGAGCGATCCTATAACGGTGTCGTATTTGAAGACTTAGTACAAGTGAAAAGCAAACAGTCATCCGAAGAGCAAGCTTATCATACATATGATGACCAACCATTTTCACCAATATCTTATTACAGGTTGAAAATAGTTCAAAAGGATGGATCTGTAAGATTCACTGATGTCGTAAGTGTATCATTCGAGAGATCACTACAGCAAGTACGAATTTATCCTAATCCAGCAAATGAGCAGGTAATTATTAGTTACTTTTCACAAACGAATGAGGATATCTCATATGAAGTATTTGATGCACATGGTCAATTGATCCACCAAGGAATAGAATATGGTTCAAGCCAACAACATATAGTTAATATAAACACAAACGATTGGCAGACTGGATTATACATGATACGAATATTCACCTCGAATGGAATAGGTATCACAAAGAAAATTGTAATCAGACATTAACAGTTCATTACATAGTTGGTTTAAAAAGATTCAGTCAAAAGCTGAATCTTTTTTTATTATTAACCAACGCCTTTCAATAAATAAACGTTTTAACATATAAACACTTTATCTTGAATTTGATGGTTGTTATAATTTTTTGGATAATGCACGTTCATCTAGTAGCTCAGAATAGTTGCGATAACAATGTAAGTCTGCCATCCAAAAAACGTACACCAACCATATTAAAAAAGGTTTACAAACCAAAAGGAATGTTGACAGATCATAAACCGATCATTGCAAATAAAACGGTTTACACATTCCCTGAGACGAAAGCCAGAAAACTAAAGAAGAGAAGAACACCTAAAAAGAATGGATGTATAGCTGCTGTTTTTTAATCGATAATCATTTAGCTATACGTCCATATATCTTTTTTGAAACTAAACACTTTGGTTCGATCCATCATTGTTTTTAATCCATTTTACTTTTTAGTAAATATTTGCTTATTTTAAACCTCATGGACTTTAATGAGCATATACAACGGATTATTGAGAAAGCTAATCAAATCCAATTAATGATCGACAAGAAAGAGGTATGGTTTGATGAGCCCTATCAGAATCTCTATCTTCAAATTGTTGACTTAATAGACGTCTGTGAAGAAAAAAAAGCAGATATAGATACGATCTCTTTAGATGGGCTTAATGTCAATCCTGAATTATTATCCACAAGACGTCTTTATGATGAATACCATGAAAAGATACCCTATTTTTTATCTGAGGGTGGCACCAACTTTTTTTTGATAAAAAGCTACTATAGCGTCTGTTTTCAACTGATCAAGTCATTTTCTCACTCCAGCCACGAATCTGATCGCTCTAAACTTTCCAATCTTACTCAGTGGATATCTGCATTGGACAAAGCTGAAAAAAGCATGGATGCTGCTGACTCAGCCGAAGCCTCTCTAGACTTTATTCGTCCACTACATCCCTTTGAAACAATGCCAAAGGATGCCTACGCTCAATTCCAAGCTGAAGTAATAAACCTTCAATCACTTATCACCACGAATCCTGAATTAGAGACTTCATTAACAGGTGATGACTTAGGAATTATTGCTGAAGCAACAACGTTTTTAACTGAAAATCCGCACCTTTTTGAATCGCTTCAATTTGAAGAACCAGTAGTTGAGTTTGATAATGAATCACTGCATGAAGTTGTTGCAGACCGATGCCATCAAATTTGTATCTTTTTAGATGAATTCAAAGATGAATTTGGCATTTTCAAAAAGATTAAAGATATGCATCATTTTACATCCTCATTGAGCGACTCATTTAATACGTCCATCGATATTTGCAACGATATCTACTCATCTATTTTAACTGAAATAGGATCGCACAAGTCCCCTACCGTAAAAAAACTATGTAAAATGGTGATGAATGGATTAGAATCATTCTCTGATGTTAAATGGCTAAAAAAAGAGTATACTGACCTAGATATTGGATATTTTGATCTTGAAGATGGTATACCTACCAATAATCAAGTTGAAGAAATCATTCAACAATCCATAGATTAATCAAAAAGTCGCCACCTCACACCTAACCGAACTGTAAAATTATGAATCGGATGCCCAGGTGCTGTTTCATAGTTATACTGATCTAAAAAATATAATAGGTTCTCACCCCTTACAAAAAAACTGAATTGCCAGATCTTTGCAGCTAGATATACATCCAATCGTGGCGTCATACCAATTCGATCGGTATTTTGATTCGCAAACATTCCGAAATAAGGAATATATCGATCAATAAAATAGGATGTATAATAACTGAATTTGACACCTGCCTTTAGTAATAGATTTCTATTGAAGAGATAGCTTTGAACATATAAATTATGATGTAAGATC
Source organism: Luminiphilus sp. (assembly GCA_964221885.1). GTDB lineage: Bacteria > Bacteroidota > Bacteroidia > Chitinophagales > Saprospiraceae > Aureispira. The sequence goes on from CAXQBA010000062.1 coordinate 4,362, forward strand.
CACTCTGGGAAACGCAATTGTTCAGCTCCATTTAATATAGGCTGCCAAATGACACGGTTGTCTAAATGTATAAATTTAAACTTAAAACGAATATCTGCTGTCAACTGTATAACATGCAACCAACTATCGCGCTGGCGAATCCCTGTTGAGTCCAAATAAACCCAATCATCAACCCAATGACTCTGAACACCAAATGCCATTCGGTATTTTTCAATGGAATATTTGGCTCCCACACTTAAGTATTGACGTTGTTCTAATGATTGATTCCAGATCGTATCCCAAGATAAATACATTTGACGCTCAACTAAACTGGGTTGCTGACGAACTGCTTTGGCAAAGGCACTGATCTTCCCAGCTTTCTTGAATTGATAGGCCAAATCTGCACTTAACAATACATCGAGAGATTCTTCTGTATAATTCAATTCACCAAAAAGATCATATGAAAAAGGCAAGGATGGATTGCTTCGTATTTGAGCACCTAACCTGTAATTGTTGATATATTCCAGGTTAGGTTCAAAGGCAATACGGTGCCAATCGTGGGCAATATACCCCATTACAGAAAGAGGCGCTGTCGTCAATGAGCCACCTAAGGCATACTCAAAACTGATCTTATTTGATAATGTAAATTGATCAATAAAATATCGAATACCTCGACTATTGACTAAAAAATCACCATATAAATCAGACGATGGAGAATCATCGAAGAACTTAAATGCATTCAGATCTATGATCATTTCATGCTGCCATCGATACGTGGACCGTTCAATTCCTGACAATGAATCTGTCTTGTTGTACAAACGTTGTAGAACAGCAATTTTAGTCTGGCTGTAATTGGTCTCTGCTGAACGACTTAGAACAGCAATATTTGGCAAAAACGTAGCTTCTGTTGCGATCACCGAATCAACAGCAAGGCCACCATTATCTTCATTCTTACTAGCCTGTGTCAATAAATTCACATCTAAATAATAGCCCTTTTGTGGATGTATATATCGAAATGAAACACCTACATTTTGATTTCTGGATTTTTGATGGTCAAAGTACCCAGATTGTGCAATCAAATTATACTGTATTCCAAAATAGACTTCCTTTGAAAATTGATATCCAAAATCTGCTTCAACCACATTATGTCGTTGATCCAATTGTGAGTAAAACAACGAAGTGTATGGCCTCTTGCTTGCGATCTTATAGTACTTAATGTCGGTTAACCTGATCCGGTAGACATCAAATTGAGAAAGGCCAACTCTGAACCCTATTTCTCTTGGCACCTCAAAAAGCAGAGAAAAACTAGGTGCACCAAGTATCCAAGACAAAGAGATGTCTTTCAATGGATCGAGTTGGTTCCACTGAGATGTCCTCCATTCGAATTGATCTAAACTCGTATCGATCTTCTCGTTTGCAAAAG
>CAXQBA010000063.1:0-10220 GCA_964221885.1 Luminiphilus sp.
CAGCGTTTCTGTCTTCCTATTTGCATCGAACTCCTTGATATAGTGTACATAAAATCGGGAGAAATCAGGTTCTTTTGTAATCTGATACTGTTCTATCGAAACTTGAGTATAAATGCGATAATCGATAGTAACCTGCTCACCAACAACAGGCTGCGAATTACTTACCACTGTTCTCAAAAAAACTTTATCCTTTAATTCGTTGGACTTAGCCTTGGACGAAGCTGATGAACCAGATTTCACAACTTTTACAGTGATTGGTTTAGAGTATAAAACCTCGTTGTTTTGGGTTGTTATTTCTGCTTTTGGAATGGTAAAGGTCCCCACTGTTCTAGGTAACAATGTATACGTAATTGTTTGGGTACGTTGCGTTTGTCCATTGGAGTATACCATTGATGAACCTGTTGATCTCCCAAGTACCTGAAAGTTCTTGAAGTTGGGTGGATTGAATCGCTTATGGTTGGTGTTTTTAATATTGAAATCAACCGTAAAACGCTCCGTTTCTTCAACAGTTGTCTTAGAAGCATTGGCATTAAAAGAAACTTGGCCAAGTGAACTATAATTGGCTCCAAACAAAAAGAAAAACATTATGTATATGCCTACTTGGTGCATCTTTTACATTTTATATATTTTCACCTTGTCCGTTTTCTTAACGCGAGATGAATCATCTCTTGGCAATACCTTATCAAATTGTTTTTCCCATTCGTTCATCCACATTTTCAAATGATGATCCAATGATGATCCGTTGAAAAAATCAAAAGACATGTCACGTTGTATGTCAAGATCCTTCAATTCTTTTAAAAAGGGATCTTCCATGGGTTCTGAGAAAAAAGAAAAAAGATCACGACTTTTTTTACGAGCCCTAGCCTCCTTTTGCAGGTCTGTCAATGTAGTCACCACCACAGATACTTCATCTGTGTGATTTATTCCCTGATCCGTAATTACAGGTATTGACGGAACCAAATACACCCCCTCTTCATCCGCTTTCAAAAGAAAGGTATACGTATACGATTGTGTAATGACCCCATTATTACTCTGATATACAAAACCTGTATTCGGCCCTGAAACTTGAGTAAGTCCTATTAGACTTTCAAAATATAATTCTTCTTCAACTTTCGCTCCTTCTATAGTGTATCTAAGCTCAAACACTTCAGCAACTTGAACCGTATCATACATCAATGATGTATGGACCGAGACATCAGTTTGTCCCAATACACAACTACATTGTACTACGAATATTAGAAATAGAGCCGAACGCATCACTACATTTTTTTACTTTAAACAGAATACTAATTTACGGAAATCTCAGGGGTTGCTGATATGCTTCTTCCCTTGATTAACATCTATTTAACTACCAATCTTTTTCTGGTTTTCGACGATTTGCCTTCTTGCGCTCCATTAATTTTTCTTGAACCCGTTTATCGTCTTCCTCAACTCGTTTTAGCATTCTTTCTAACTCTTCTTTCTCCAATTCTTTTTTTGATTTGGGTTCTTGCTGTTGTTGTTCCTTGTTTTTCTGCTCTTTTTGCTGCTCCTGCTTTTGTTGCTCCTCCTTTTGTTGATCTTTATTTTTTTGCTGCTCCTGCTTTTGCTGCTGTTGTTGCTGCTGTTGTTGCTGCTGGAGGTACTTGTATGCAACCGATAAATTATTTTTTGTGTCAAAATCAGTTGGGTCACTCCGAAGTGATGTTTTGTAAGCTTCAATCGCCTTTTTCAAGTGATCAGTTTGATCACTAGGTGGCTGAGCTTGCATTGGTTGCTGTTGTTGCTGTTGTTGCTGTTGTTGTTTAAAGGCCTCTAAATGAGCATTTCCTAAATTAAATGAAGCTTTTGCCTGTTGTTGTTTTTCAGTAGATTGGTTACTAGCTGACGTGTAGGATTGTATCGCCTCAGACAGCGACTTCGTTTTATATAAAGCATTGCCAAGGTTATAATGCCCGTTAAATTGATCATCCTCATTGGTTGTTGCAGACCTGAAATGTTGAATAGCTTTATCATAGTCCTCCGCTTGGTAAGCTTTTGACCCATCAAGAAGTGACCGATGCGTTGATTGAGCAATTGTATCACCCAATACCCCAACAATAAGAAATAAAACGATTCTTTTCATACTACATTTATTGCTCTGGTGCATCACCAGCATGCCCTTCATTAAAATATTTATCACTCAAAACTCTTGAAAAGCTTTTTACATATTTTCCCATGATGAGCAAAATAGAATACACCTCTTCAACATCTAAACCCGTAGCTGTTCGCGTACTTTTTAAAACAACTTTCTTCCCATGTAAACAAAACGCAACACCACACATTTCTAAATTTAAGTTGAGTAATTCCTCATAAAAAACTCGAGGCATTAATTGTGCAACATCGAAAACAGGCGCTACCACTTGAAAATAGACCTGACCTGACAATTCATCTTCCCAAAGATCGATCCAAAGATCATTTTCTCCAAGTCGAATAGACCATTCTCCATCCAAGTCGCCTCGGAATGTATCTGGATCAAGGCCAATTTCACGAATTCCTTGCTCAACTATGTCAGTGTACTGTTTCAATTGAAATTTGCTTTATTCTCAAAAGTAAAAAAAGACATTAACAAATAAAATTAGCATATTGCTAATGTTTTATTAAAACCATTGACGTTATTTTTCATGATCAGCATCTTTTTCCGACTACTCCTATTGTTCGTTCTACCATATGGTCTTTTTTTAGCCAGCATTCAATGGGGTGGCACAATGATTCAACAAACCATAGACCAACAAAACGATAAGCCCTTCCAAAGTAGTTCGTCCATGGCTTTAGTCGTTGACTCTCTGTCATTTGATTCTTTCGATAGCCTTCTTCTGACCACTTTTTCAATGCAACGATACATACATTCAGAATCTATCTCGTCTGATTCTTTTTCACTCGTTCTTCAAAAAAATTCATCACAAAACTATACGTTAACCTACAACTCAGCAAGCGCGCCTAATGAACTTTATCAGATCCGATGGTTGCTATCAGAACATTCATTAAATTATTATTTAGCGGATACTCTCAATAAACCAATGGTAACCACTCAATCCTCGTTTAACATGTTAAAAACGATGGGGCAATGGGTAGAGCAATACACACAGATTATTAATTCCATCTTCAATCTTCTCTTTTTAATTCTTGTATTTTGGCCGATACAAAAATTAAGCCTGCGAAGAGCGTTGGCCTTCCGTTCGTTTCTTTGGAAATCAATCGTTCTTTTCAGCCTAGGGCTCTTCATTTCATATCTCGGATATTACGCTGCCATCAATACAGAACAAAAAGGTCTTATCAATAGCCTTCTTTTTACACTTAAGAATAATTTTAGCTGGTATTGGCCAGTATACCATTTAATGATTTACATACCCTTTGTTATTCTTTATGTAGCTGTTATTTGGCCATACTCATTAGATAGAAAAGATAGATATCTCATACATGCAAAACAATTTTGGAGTACGATTTCTTTTATTGTAATCCTATCTTTGTTATCAACGATTAACTCCAGTATAACTGCCTGGTTCTCACCTTTTATTTACGTATTGGCTTGTACGGATATGATCTTTTCAGACCAACTATTTTGGATAGATGCTATTAAGTCGAGTAGCATGAATGTCCTGCTTAGCCTAGGGATGGTTTTTTTGATCCTACGTTTAAAAAGATCACTTCGGTGAGTAAATGTGAACGGCATTATCGTATACCTCCTCTTTATTTAAACTGACCTTCTTTAGTTGTTGATTTAAATACATGGGTATCTGATCATCATAATGGGGGCTTTCCGCTCTATTACTAGAACCATAACAATGCACTGTTTCCAATGAACGAAGAGATCCGTCTTTAAAATTAGCGAATAGGATGAACGAATCCCCAACGTTGCTTTGTAGATATTTTTTCTTGTACGGTATGGTATACATGGTGGAAATGGATTCAGGAACACCACCTATTGGATACATTTTGTCTCCGCGAACATGTTTTTGAAGGTCGCCAAGCTTTATATCTAATCGTCCAAAATATTTCAATAAATGGTTTTTTGCAAAACGTAAGGCATCAAGGTACACATAGTCAGGTAAGGCACCTGTTATATCGGCCCGACCATTATCAGCCATGAATGATAAAACATGCTGAATAGCTAAAGAAAAGACAGCTGCTTTTTGATTTTCAACGTCAACAGAACCATCCCAATCCTTTAAATGCTCAATAACATCAGCCAATTCAGGATAATCTTTGCTATCGAAATGACGAATTTGATCCAAATTTTGTAACGTTCGTGTCTTCAAAGGAAACGCCATTTTCTGATCGTATTTTAACCTCTTTATATCCTTAATGTCCATCTTATCCATAGACTTCATGATTGCTTCTACTCGATAATTTCTTGCGACTTTGTATTGCTGATAACCAACAATATGATCATACTCTCGAGGGGAAGGACAGTCTTCTTCAGCTGTACAATAAAATCCAGCTCCATTCATATGATGTAAGTATCCAGATCGAGGGTTTTCTACGATCAATAATTCGTCTAATGAATGAAATTGTGCCGGCCAGCAAGTAGCGTTTGTATCACCAGGTAAAATATGTTCATAATCATACGCTGTATCACGATAAGGAAATAATCCATTATCAACAAAAAGTATGTTATCGTCAGCGTCCGCATAAGTGATACTTAAGGATGGGTGTTGCTGTTTTTGTAAAGCTTTTTTGAATGCTACTATATTCGTGGCTTTATTCATATCATACCACTGTTCACAAGCACCAAGTACCATATTGGCTGGAAAACGTATTGCATAGAAACCTGTTTTATTTTTGACCACAAGACCTTGTACTGATGAATAGAATGTCTTTTTAAATGGAATTTTTAAAAAGCCAAGCCTTACTTTCCCCTTGAAAACTCGTTTCTTTAATTCCAACCACTTTCCATCATACCGATATAACAGCTTTTTCTTGGGGTGCATAACTAATTTATATACATCCTGTAAATCATTATAATTTACACAATGAGTCCACCCAAGCGAATCATTTACTCCGACAAATGGGGTAACACCACCAGCAAAAGATGCTCCGTAAAAATTCCAACCTTCTTCTGAACACACATGTGCCTCATACCATGATAAGAAACCTCGCAATGGTTGGTGAGAATTAGATATCAGATACGTAGAACCATCTGCTGTTTTGGCAGGGGAAAAGGCAAATCCATTACTTCCATTTGAATGGGGTTGTTGCATGACACCCATTTGGTTTTGAAACACCCGAGCAATATCGTACTGAATATTAGAAATGAAGGCAAATGACAAAATATATCCCTTCATAATATCTTTATACGTAATCGGAAATATTGATGAATGGAGGACCTCTTTGGGATGTGCCGCGGCATAAGCATTCGCTCCAGCAACATAGGCCAATAAAATCTCCTTAAAAGGTTCTGACAGTTCTTTTTCATATAATGAATCCACCAGATCTTCTGTACCGATCAAATAGGAAAACATATCCTGAATCAAACCCTCTTTCCCATTAACCGATCCATTTAAGCCCCTTGCTGTTAGAATCGGTTGCTGTACATCGTGAAAATTATCCTCACAGTGAGCCCATGCCAATCCATAAGCTACCTCACGATCTGTTGCAGCAAATATATGAGGAACGCCCCATTGATCCCGAACAATCTCTATGGCATCTGGATTAATTTGTGTAAAAGATACCTCTGCGTAAAGAGTCAGTATAAAGCTGATCAAATAGTACTTCGTGTTCCTCATCTATTTTCTGCAAATTTCTTGAGTTGTTGCATGGTGTCATGAGTCTTTTTACGAAAAATCGGTTTAAGGGGACCGGCTGCAAACTTCATGAAACCAGAAAATGTGAAATGATTTTCCATGACCCATCTTGTTTTATTGGGTGCAAGCACTTCAAATCGATTCGTTACTTGATTCATAACACCATCTGATTCATATTTCAGCACAATTGCATCTGGTACATTTCGGCTGATAATTGTTTCTATCATTTCAATTTCACGAAGAACCATGTCCACACGCAACCTTGTAACGGCACCCGGCTGACCTATTTCACCTTTAACATGAGTAAAGGACTTAATATCAGGTTGCCAATGCTTCAAGTTTTCAGGTTGTTCGAAAATGGCAATGATCTCATCAACAGATACATCAATAACTATTTCGTTACTATATTTCATAGCCGCAAATTAAAACTTCAAATGCTTAACAGTCTTCCCGTTATTGATCAATTGTTTAAGGGACGCAATACCTATTTGAAGGTGCTTTTCGACATAATGCTTTGTTACATTGGCATCACTTTTTGAGGTTTTCACACCTTCTGGTGTCATCGGCATATCAGAAACCAAAAGCAAGGCTCCAGCTGATATCTTATTTTTGAATGCTGCTACAAATAAGGTAGCTGTTTCCATATCAATTGCCATGCATCGAATGGCTCGTAAGTATTCTTTAAACTCAATATCGTGCTCCCAAACGCGTCGGTTAGTCGTATAAACCGTTCCTGTCCAATAATCATGTTTATAGTCTCGAATAGTAGTTGATATGGCTTTCTGCAATGCAAACGAAGGCAATGCAGGAACCTCTGATGGCAAATAATCATCTGATGTACCCTCACCTCTAATAGCTGCGATCGGTAATATCAGATCACCCACTTTGTTTTTATCACTTCGTAAGCCACCACATTTGCCTAAGAAAAGACAAGCTTTTGAATCAATAGCTGTTAGCAAATCCATTATGGTCGCCGCATTGGGAGAACCCATTCCAAAATTTATAATTGTGATCCCATTAGCTGTAGCCGTTTGCATCGCTTTTCCCTCTCCTTTCACCTCAACATTGTGCTGCTCAGCAAACATATAGACATAATTACTGAAGTTAACCAGTATAATATATTCTCCAAACTCCTCTAATTCTGTTCCGGTATAACGAGGCAACCAATTATCAACTATTTCCTTCTTTGATTTCATATTTGAAATTTATTCAACTATCTGATGCGCCTAATCTACACATTTTTGAAGGATTCCCTTTCTTTGAGTCTCCTAAATTTACCGCAACAGTAGAAATGATCCCTTTTTGACCACCTCAATACCGTCTGCTCCTGTAGCCCTAATTAAATATACATACACGCCTTGTTTAGCTACATTGCCTGTAGCAATTCCATCCCAGCCAGCATTTACATCATTCGTTGAAAAAATTTGTGCTCCATACCTATTTACAATAGTGAACTCATATTCTTGAATACCACCTGGATTTGACAAGAGTGGTCTGAATGATGGATTAACTCCATCAGGCCTAAATGCATTGGCTACTTGAATACGAACACGTTGCGACAAACACACCTCATTGGAAGCCACCTGAGCAAAGCTGATATGTCCGTCTGGTTGATCGATTCGTATATTGGCGCGCATTTGATAACAAACCTCAGATGCTGCTGTTTGAACATCAAGCTCATCCTCATATTCTAAGCTTTCTTTTGGTAGTATATCTATTCGCTGACCATCTTTCATGACCCAATAATCAATGACCTGACCATACTCAATCAGCGGAACATTCCAATCTAATGTATTGATATACAAAGGAGAGTTTGACCCTCTTAATAAAATCGTTCCAAATCGATTAGATCTCGTTTCGAACCCACACTTGTCAACCGTTCTGAATTGATAGTAATAATTCTGATTCAATACATCTACCCCCAGATCATTGTGCGTGTAGATAAATGATGTCGGTGATGATACCGTTGTCAAGACAGAAAAAACGGATGTATCGCCTCCTCGTAATAATTCAACATTTGAAAGGTCGCTCACATAATCCCAATCAACCTCTATGTCAATATGGTCATTTCCAACAACGCTCACCGAATTAATGTAATTGAATGAAACAGGATTGTTAACAGCAATGACCGTTGTGACCACATTGGAAACCGCCTCATTAACCACTCCGTTTTCTTTAGCTCGAACATAAATAGAGTACGTCTGGCCATCAACTACATTGTTTATTGTGTACGATGTGGTCGTACTATCCAAACTGGCTGCAAACTGATACCCTGCATTATCTATTTGAACAAACACATCATACGATCCTACACCATTCAACCAGTTTTCATATGCATTCCAAGTTATCTGTAATTCCTGCAAACAAGTATCTAAAGTCTGCGAAATAATCATCGATGTGTGTGGTCCCGTGGTACCATCCAATGAAGAGCCAATTCCTAATAGGCTTTTGTTGCACTTACTAACTGCAATTATTGCATATCTGGATAATAAACTGCCACTATTTGAATCAATGAATGACAGTCCATTCACGATAAAATTGGGACTCGGATACGGAAAAAAACTTCCAGAACCATATGGATTTTCTTTATAGAGTTGATATCCAATCACCTCCGGGCTCGAACTAGGATCCCATTCAACAACTGGAGACCCATTCACGATACTCACATTTCGAAGATTGGGTGTCTGGGGTCTTGAATTTGTAACTGCAATAGATAAATTACCCAACGTACCATTGCAAATCATACCGATACGATATATGATCTCACTCTCGTTGGGATTTGAATTTATGTAAAATAATGCATTTGTAGTATCTATGTTTATAAAAGGACCTCCACCCTGACTTGCCTGTATTACATAGCCACCAAAATTAGCACATGGTGTAGCCGACCAGGTCAAACTATCAAGACCCAATCCTAACATGATGCGTGCACACATCTCTGGATTAGTCTGTGATCGTAACTGAACACATGAAAGCAACAATATGATTATGTATATGTACCTCTTCATTTTCTAATCCACAATAACGGTGACCAAACTACTCGACTTCCAATAGGTTCGAGCTAATTCTTGCAGTCGTAGTGCGTCTACCTTTTCAATATCTGCAATTATCTGATTATAATCTGTAACGCTCAACCCAGCCAAATAGATGTCTTTAAGGACAACCGATTGTGCAAAAATACCATCAATAGTCATCAGAAAGATCCCTTTTGTGTAATTCTTGACCATTTCAAGCTCTTTTTCATCTATTTGAAAGTCAATAAGTCGGGCTAGTTCAAATTGAATCTCTTTGATCGCTTTATCAACCATTTGTTTATCCACATCTGTATGGATATACCAATATCCGTCATCAATATAGGTCTCGATGCTAGAATAGGCCCCATAGGTCATCCCATTCTTTTCTCTCAAATTTTGAGATAATCGAGCCCCAAAGTATCCTCCCAAGATCATATTCAATAAGTAATAGTCATTCCAATCTTTGTGTGATCTGGCAAACAACCGTGAACCAATACGAATTGAAGACTGAATATTATTGGCTGATATTGCTTTTCGAATCACAAGAGGTTCTTTCCTTTCAAAAACGGCTAGTGCAGATGTACTTTGAATCGGTTCACCTTGTTGCATTGATGTCATTTTCTGCTTAAAGCGATTCAGATCTTCCCTATCCAATCCCCCATGAATAAAAACCGTACAATTTGCTGCATTGTATGCTTTTCCAAAAAAGTCTTTTACGTCTGAAATGGCTACGGATTGTATGGCCTCATTGGTCGTATTATACCCATATGGATGATCCGATCCAAAAATAGCTTCTGTAAATAGTCTGAATGCTACCACGTCACTTTTTTTAAGGCTTACTTTCAGTTGCTGCGATAATCTTCGTTTTAGCTTATCAAACTCTGTCTCCGAAAAAAGGGGTTGTGTCACACATTGGATTATTAGATCTGTTATGGTTTCAAAGTGCCGTTTAACAAAACTGACGCTGAAAGAAATAAAGTTAAATCCTTCTCTTAATTTCAATTCCGTACCAAAATACTCAAACTGCTCTGCAAATGCTTCAGAAGACAAGGTCTCAGTGCCGAGCTTCAACATATTCGCGGTTAGCTTGGAAACCAATGGTTTCCATTCGAATTTTCTACCTGCTTTAAAGACTAATTCCAGCTTAACAATATCTAATTCAGGTGCTAGATTATAGACATATCGTGTCCCCTCTTCAGATATTTCCTCATTTGGCGCTGCCAAATCAATATTGACAACTTGCTGTATTGTAGGATGTTCCATCAGCTCCGATAACTATTATTTCTTACTTTTAGCGCTTTCCCTTCTTGACAGACTGCAATCGTTGATTTACTTCTTCAACGACTTTCTTCTGGGCCTCTATTTCACCCGTTTTTTCCTTCTGGGCCTCTATATTCTTTTCGATATCGCCTTCTGCTTTTTCAATGTTTTAGATCGGAGAGCA
>CAXQBA010000064.1:0-3453 GCA_964221885.1 Luminiphilus sp.
TGAAATAACTAGATGCAATTAGAATAAATGAATTCATGATGAAAATTGGCGGCAAATATACACCATCAGCACCTGTTTGATTTCGTGTGAATACATATCCGATAGAAAAAGCAAAAAAAAGCATGGATAGGCTTAATAGAAGTAAGAATAAACCTATTTTTTCAAGTGGAAAGCGTGATTTGCGTTGGTATTCCATGGTAAATAATTGATGTATACCTAACAATGAACCTGAAAGATGGTTCCCACTATTTATTTTTTGACAAACTTTTTAAGTACCTGTGTCTCATGATGGAGTACTCGAATCGTATACACAGCTGAAGATAGATCATGCATTTCAATGACATGATAAGATTGACCTTCAGATAATTGCCCTTGTCGGACAATTCTACCGAGGGCATCAATGATCTGAAAACAAAGATCATCCATAAGTTGATCATCCCATTGTATAGACAATTGATCCAAAACAGGATTTGGAAACACGTTAAATGATGATACTGGGTCTTTTCGTTCGATCAAGATCCATGGCGTGTACGTTGATTGACCATCGATCAAATTTACTTTCAAACGATAATAATACGATGAAAGAACCTTCTGATCAAAATGATGGTATATACTATTAGAATTTGCCGCTTGAAAGTGTATCGTCTCTGCCATAATTCCATCTGCCGATCGTACCAATTCATATGATACAATCTCTGTTTCCTGTCCTACAGTCCATGTTAGCTTGTTATCATCCTCATCTACTATGCCCTCAAGGGATATATCCAACTCGCTTAGGATAATATTTGAAGGTGTTACCCTGAACGAAACCGTACCACCTGAAAAACTAGTAACTTGATTTTGAAATTCGACATAATTCTTAGCATTATGTAACCCATATGCATCTACTCCTATGAATTGATCGATCAACTGAAGCTCATTTCCTTGATTGATCAGGACAGGTTCCAGATCGGAATCTGCATCGTAGTCTGTCTGATCATTAGTTTTAAACCAATATGGGCTCAAGGTCGTCAATGATGTAAATCCTGCTGATAAAGCATTGGCATTATTAGCTGTCTGCCAGGCATTTGCAGCATTTTGAGCTGCCTGAAACTCCTCAGGCTTGAAAAAGAAACGAATATTGACATGACCATTCAATGCACCACTTAGAACATTCACATTCCATAAGCGCCCCATGGCAAATTGTGCCTCATAATTAACCAAATCTTGACCTGCTACTGGTTCATCATAACCTATGGTCATGGCATCATCATTCACACCAAGAACGACTTCAGCTGTAAAATCAGCTGTATTACCTCCAGTTGGTTTGTGCTCAATAGCAAAAAGCAGATCATTGGGATTGGATGGATCATAATAATATCTCCATCCTGAAATATCGTCGCAATAAGCTGTAGCTGATACGTAATTGGTCCCTAATCCTCCAGCCGTAGCTTGCTCAGGAGCATATTCAACGAGTTTTCCAGTGCAAGGGCATCCTATTTCAAAACAAATATAATCAGACAAGAAATCAGCATTAAAACAACCTCCTGTAATTAAACTGAGTGGATCTCCCACATTTAATGCTGATGGTAATGGGCTTGGTGCATCAATCGGATTGTAATTCAAGGCGTAGACTCTATATAGCCCACCTAATGGAAAACCCAATGTTGAAAATACACCGGTTGTATTTTGTGCCAGAAACTGCCCTGTATTATCTGTCAAAACATACACTTGAGTGTAACTTTGATTAGCTCCAGAACTCTGAGCTATGATATCCTCATTTTCACATACATTGTATGAACGAAAACAACTACTGACACAATCCACCACATTGTAACAAACATAATCTGTCAGATAATCTGCATTGTAACAACCCATGTAGATGGTACCAATCTGATTAACGTCTTGACCAATAATAGGAAGTGGATTGGGAGCATCTGAACTATTGTAATTCAACGCATAAATTCGATACGTGTTACCCTGGCTGATCATACCGGTAAAAACGCCCGTTGTATTTACTACTTCAATGATGCCATCAACTGCATTAACCAGTACATACAATTGGGTATATCCTGTATTGGATCCCGAGGATGAAACAGCCAATGCATCGGTCTCACAAATCGTATTACTTTGCTGACAACCACCACATACTCGTGTCACATAATCTGTCAAAAAATCGGCATTGAAACATCCTGACTGAACGGAGCCTACTTGATTAACTGCAGAACCAATAAGCCCACTAGGCAAGGGTGAAGGCGGATTGGATGGATCATAATTCAATGCGTGTACTTGGTAGACTCCTTGTGAAACTGATGTAAAGGTTCCCGTGGTATTCTGATCTACTATGACGCCTTGATCATCCACTAATACATACACTTGGATGTAAGAAGAATTTCCTCCCGATGAGGTAGCTGTTAACGTACATTGGCCGTAACAAAGGATCGCATTGATTACAGCAAATATGCAAAGTATTGTTTGTCTCATGTTCATACCATTCATTCTTGAAAAAATAGAAATTACTTTCTTGAATTAATCCCAGGTTCCATTATCGGGATTACAAGGTGCTGAACATGGACTTGGAGCCGTGAATAAAGAAGGCGTAGTAAGTGTACAAGAAGATTGATCTGAAAATTGTGCAGTTACATCAACAACTGCTGCATTTGCAGTTAAGTTCGTTAATGTGACGGTTTGAGGACTACTTGTGATTGCGAAAGACTGACCGTTTACGACTAGATCACCTGTGGATGGTGGGTTTGAATACGTAACTGTAATTTGTTGTGTATAGGTATTTGATGCTGGATCGCAGGCTGTCTGTGTTCCTGCTGCTAGTGAACTTACAGAACATGGAGGTGCACAATTCAACCCCGTTGATACAGTATAAATACACGAGGAGGAACCACTATTTACATGGGAATTAAATTCTATTGTCTCTACACATCCTGATACAGTAACATTTAAAGTAAAGCTAAATGAGTTAGAAGTTAATCCAAAAAGTCCACCATATTCATAAGAAAGGACATTATTCATATTCAAGTATGGATTCCAATCGCTATCATTTGCGGTAGAGTTGATAGCTGTTCCGTAATGTCCATTGAGTGACGAACCTCCAAAACTTCCCGAAGTAAGGTCTGAATCACTAATGGATGTCTGATATAAAAAAATGGATGGTGAGTTATGTGACGAATTGAATGAAAGCGTAAAGCCAAAGTAGGTTGCATCTAAACCTCCTAATTCAACAGAAACATCCAATGTGTAGGTATACGTACCATTACCATTATCTACTAAGTTAGTGATCGAAATTGAGCTCTGATCACAGGCGAATGAAACATAAGGCACAACGAAGATAAAGAACCAAATCACGTATTTCATAAGTTATTTTTTTGTAGTCAGGTTAAAAGTAGTGACAGAATAAGAATTTGTAGTAGTGCCTTAATTCAAAAGTAAATTTTAAATACTGACCATCCAAAAAAATAG
>CAXQBA010000065.1:0-3814 GCA_964221885.1 Luminiphilus sp.
CCTACACGACGCTCTTCCGATCTGTGGATTTTTGTACTCGAAAGATACAAAAAATATCAAATAATACGCTCACCATTAAGATTAGTGGTCAATACTTCAGACATATAATCAAAGAATGGACGAATAGCTGTGTAAGACTCATAAATTCGATCTAAAAAATCAGCACGAACGACTTCATCATCTGTATAGTTTCTGCTGGCATAGAATTGTTTCATGCGAACCAATTCTATATTGTCCACATCTTTATCAAATCCTCGGGGTACCGTCTTCACACGTTCTCCTTTCAATGATCCAAATACATTCTTGAAATCTGAGTTACCAAGCACCGTATGAATGGTCTTGGTATCGATTGTGAACTCTTTTCGAATTCTTAATAAGTCTTCTTTGTTAGGGCTGTAGAATCCACCGCCTGAAAAGCTTAATCCACCTGGTTCAATACAAAAGATAAAACCGCCTCGACGTTCTCGACCAAAGCGAATATAATGACACCACATAAAATCCTTGTATGGATTTTTATTGGGTGAAAAACGTATATCCCGATTTATTCGCGAGATCTTGACACGCTCAATAACATCTACTTCGTTGATCTTTTGTTCTAAGGCTTGTGAAAAGGATTTTACATTTTCTTTCACTTCTAAATACCATGATCTATTGGCATCCATCCATTGTTTTGAGTTATTCTCCCTAAGTGCTAGAAAGAAGTCGAGCACCTGCTGTTCGATCTGCATAATTACCTGATTTTCCCGTCCAAAATATCTTTTGCAATATTCTTAACTTGTAAAGGGAAATCTTTGTTCATTATCCATCGCAATGTGTTTGGATGCTTATAGGCTTCCTCTCCTCTATTCGAGCCAAAATTGAATACAATAACACCAGCTGAATTCCGTTTGAAACGTCCCATAAAATCAACATGAGACGAATCATGTATAAACTGATGAATCGATTCCATATTGTTTTTTATTGGAGCACTATGTACCTGATCATCTCTATCCTCATAATCAACACCATCATACTTTTGTATTTGACCCCACAACACCTTTGCAGTAGCTCTAGTATCAGCTAAAGCATCATGCGCATCTACTAATTTCTCATTACAATAAAATTTTAAAGCAGCTTTGAGTGTCCTTGGTTCCATTTTGTAAAAAACTTGCATAGCGTCCAGAATGCGTCGTCCTTCCATTGAAAAATGAATACCTACCCTTGCAAATTCCTCTATCAGCATCGGAATATCAAACCGACGACAATTATATCCACCCAGATCCGCGTCCCCAATAAAATCCAGTAATTCTTGTGCACGCTCTTGAAAGGTTGGTTCATTACGCACCATATCTACCGTGATTCCATGAACTTTAGCAGCATCAGGTTTGATTGGATATTGAGGATTGATCAACATTTCTCTTTCCTCAGGTTCTGAGACACCTGGTTTGTACTTGATCATAGCAATTTGAAGTATACGGTCATTGACGACATCCGCACCAGTTGACTCAAGATCAAAAAATACTAAATCCTTATCTAAATTGAAATTCATTTTCTCGTATTATTTATTCAATTAATTCATCACTTTCTTGCCAAAAAGGCTCAACTATACACAAAAAAACCAACGATTCTTCACCACGATTCTCAATATACTGTAAAGCGTTGGGGGGAACTAAAAAGCTATCTCCAGGTTCAACAAAGAAGGATTGATCTTCAATGTGCATGACACCCATCCCCGCTAATATATGATATAATTCACTACCTTTCAATCGATGGGGAACAGAGGATTGTCCCTTTTTTACTTCTGCATGGGCTAGACTATAACCTATATCAATCTTATCGTTGAGAGGATGCATCAACTCGCGAATGATGGTTTTGTCCCCTGCAATAAAAGCCGAACACTCTTTAATTTTTTTTATTTTCATATCAGTTAAATCGAATACTTTTAACAGGGTCAAGGGTTGAAACGATCCAGGTCGGTACGATCAAAAAGAACAACGTAAGTAGAAAGGTACCTATATTCAATAAAATGATGAGTGGAATATTCAACTCGATTGGTGCAACACTTATATAGTAAAGTTCTTCGGGTAATTTTATGATTCCAAATGTTTTTTGGAGCCAACAGAATCCAAATCCTAAAAGATTTCCCATGAACAAACCCAGACAAACAATGTACCCAGCATTATATAAAAAGATCGTTCGTATATTCCATTCAGTAGCGCCTAAAGATTTCAGAATACCGATCATATTCGTACGCTCCAAGATCAAGATCAATAGAGAAGTGATCATATTGATAATACAAACTAGCAACATAAAAATCAAAATGACTCGTTCATTTGTATCTGTTAGGCTTAACCAGTCAAATATATTGGGTTCAAGATCTTTGATACTAGTCCCATATTGCATTTGACCTAATAACACTTGAAAGTTAATGAATTCACTGTAGGCATCAATATCCTTAAAATTTTCTACAAATACTTCGAAACCAGATATCTGTGGCGACAGGATCTGGTTCGGATATTGCATAGTATGCCATGAAACATAAGCAATATTTGATGCTAAAGACTCATTATGAATATCCAATACATCCAACGAGTAGCTACATGAGTCCCCTTCTTGATCTATAAAATTAATTAGAAACGAATCACCTATTTGTAACCCCATAGATTCAGTGACCTTACGAGGAAGAATTATATAGTTTGTTGAACTATCTTTGATAAGATTCAGTTGAATTGAATCCATATTTGATCGTAATACCGTTGCATAAGAATCGCTTAATGACTCGATCGATCTCAATTGGAGTTGTCCATCATTCACCCAATATTGTTCACCATAATATCGAAAGGGTCTCCAGTTGTTTAATTCTTGAATCAGCGATATATTGACCAGAGCAAATCGTTTGTCGTACTCCTCTAGACCTGTTTTGAAGATTCCTTTTACATGCAAACGACGAGCCAATGACTGTTCATTTTGAACGAAGTAAATCAAGAATGAATCTCCCACATCTAATAGTAACCGATCTGCAGTATTTTTTGAGATCAAAATATCGTGATCAGCTTCAAAATCAAGAACCGTCCCCTTTATAAGGTTATCATTCAAATAAGAAAAATTAAAATCTTGGGACACCCCACGTAGTATGATTCCTTCGATCTCTTTCTTTGTTTTTATAATCCCCTCTTTAGAGGCATACTGTTGAATATTTTTTATTCCACCCTTTGTTTCAACCAATGACTCAGTCTCAATAATCTGTATGGGATGAAGGATAATACCCAAAAGTATTAAACCCATACTTAAACTAAACAGAATTACCTTCCACCTATTGGATGTTTCTTTTCGCCATATAATAATTGTTGACACAATAGAAGCTACTATCCCTAGTAGTATAAACCAGAAGAATGGAAATGAAGCATTATGAGCAATTGTTGCTAAACCATCCATTGAATGTGAAGCATACTGGATCTTCCCTATAGTGTCCAAACTTTCATAATAGGGTTGCTTAGAATTGACGGGGCTTGATTCAAAAGATAAACTGGAAGCAGCATAATTATTGGATATGTGTACATGCCCCCAAAACCCAAACACTTTTTCTGATATTTCTTTCTTAAAACCAGTAACAATAGAAGTGGACACGATCATAATTGACATACTGATCGCAATGGTGCAAATGGCGAGTCGAATAATCGATCGAGAAAACGAATTTTTTGACTGAGCACTAATCCGTTTAGCTATAAAAAAAGCAAATTTCAAAATACAGAAAATGATGTTCGATCAAATCTACTATTTTCTGTCTAATACAATTGTATGAATCCCTTCCTTTAATTGATAAATAATTGCAATT
>CAXQBA010000066.1:0-3628 GCA_964221885.1 Luminiphilus sp.
TTTACCCGAATCCGTTTTCAGATGAAATTTTTATTGAGAATCTTCTTGGTGACGAATACCTCATCATTTATGACTTCTTAGGGCGAAATATTCTTGAAGGAAAATATTTAGATACTATAAAAATACCAGACATAAAATCAGGAATATATTATTTGACCATCCTAAACAATACCAATCAGATAACCTATACGTTAATTATAATATAACTGTTTACAACAATGTATATGCGATAATGCTCCCTGAACGGTCGCACTTCAAATGCACGAGCCGTTAGCAGCAAAAAAAACTATCATGAACGTTTTACCTACAGAAATAAATAATAATTATGAAGGGAAAAAGATAGCATTATACCTTTTCTATCTTTTTACACTAGTGACTGTAGTAAGAAGCCTAATCCACATGTTTGCACCTGACGGAGGCGCACAAACGATAGCTACAATCCCTTTAGAAACTTTTACAAATGAAGGAGCAAGTACAGTAATACTAATTTTTTCACTTTGGGGATTGTCACAACTAATTATGGGTTTATTTTATGTACTAGTTTGTTGGAAATACAAATCCTTAATTCCATTAATGTATCTATTTATCTTCATTGAGTATTTAATGCGGTTGATATTAGGAATTCTAAAACCAATTGAAACCAGCGGGACGGCTCCAGGAGCAATTGCAAATTTCATTTTACCTCCTTTAGTAATTGTACTGTTTCTATTATCTTTAAATTTTAAGAGATCTGAATAGCTGGAAAATATGGCTAAATACTAGAGCAGCTAACATGATATAACCCATTAGTTAGAGGTTTACACTTACCATTATGAACACGCTATGAAAGGAAGAAAGCTAATCATATTAAAAATATTGGGAATTGGGATGACCCCTATTATTTGGTTACATCCTGTTATGGGTATCTATGTTGTACATATACGGATTTTTTTATCAGCCTATAAATGGTACTGAATTTGAAAAGCTGGTGGGGTTTGAGTGGTTTGTATTAGCAATCTCCCTAGTGTTATTTTATCTTATATTATTTAAATGGAAACAACATGATCTTTGGAATCTTATTATTCAAAACACTGCATTGATCGTCATATCATTCCCATTTTATGTAAGCGTTTTGGAGTTGATTGGTATCGGACTCGATGATACTATTCAATCGTTCAATCCTTTTTTCTTAATCATGATGTTAACCGTCTTTACCATTTATTTGAATGATTGGAAAAAACTAAAAAAGCCCGAACTTGACAATATAATTAGCACATTAAATCATTTCATAAAAGAACCATTCGCGTTTAAATATATTTAGTATTTTAGATGAATAGGTTCATACTAGGATTACTTCGAACGTAAGCTTTAATAAAGAAAAATAGAATGCAATGGGCTTTTATAAAAAAGAAGACCTTTATAAACTTGGATTAAAAGATGTTGGAGAAAACGTTTTAATCAGTAAAAAATGTTCCATATATAGTCCTGAAAATATTAGCATTGGCAACAATGTGAGAATCGATGATTTTTGTATACTATCTGGTCACATTAAACTTCATGATCATATTCATATTTCTGCTTTTTGTGCCTTGTATGGTCAAATGGGTATAGAAATAGAAAGCTACAGTGGATTATCCCCTAGGACTAGTGTTTTTTCAGCGATGGATGATTTTAGTGGTAACTCATTGATTAACCCTATGATCGACAAAGAGCTTACGAATGTTACTGGAGGGCTCGTTCATTTAAAAAGATTTACCCAAATGGGTGCAAACACGATTGTTTTTCCAAACACAACTATTCATGAGGGAGCTGTTACTGGGGCATTTACTTTAGTAAACACGAATCTTGAAAGTTGGACAATCAACATTGGAATACCCTCAAGAATCTTAAAGAACCGTTCAAAAGAATGTTTAAATAAATTAAACGTATGATACCTGTAACCAAACCATTTCTGCCACCCAAAGAACTACTATTTGGATATTTGTCAGATGTATACGAAAGAAACTGGCTTACGAATCATGGACCATTGGTTAGCGAGTTCGAAGAAAAAACCATGGCTTTACTTGACCATAAAACCATGAAATTTGTATCTAATGGAACATTAGCCTTACAAATCGCCTTACAGGCAATAGGTAAAAAGGGTGAAGTAATTACGACTCCATACAGCTATATAGCTACAACAAGTTCAATCTTATGGGAAGGAAATACGCCTATCTTTGCTGATATAAACCCAGCAACAGGAAACATTGAGCCTGGATTAATTGAGGAAAAAATCAGTCAAAATACCATTGCAATTTTGGCCACCCATGTTTACGGTAATCCATGCGAGATTGATGAGATCGAAAAAATATCAAAGAGACATAACATACCAGTTATTTACGACGCAGCTCACTGTTTTGGCACTTTATATAAGGGGAAAAGTATCTTTCATTTTGGAGATATTGTTATAACAAGCTTTCATGCAACCAAAATAATGCACACAGTAGAAGGAGGCGCCGTATTTAGTAATCATAAAAAATATCATCGACCAATAGAGGGGTTAATGAATTTTGGTCACACTTCAGAGAATACATTTGACATGGCTGGTATAAATGGTAAAAACTCTGAATTTCACGCGGCAATGGGATTATCTGTTCTTCCTTTCTTTTCTGATATTTTATCGAAAAGAAAAGAACAATGGGAGATGTACAAAAATGCGCTTATCTCCGAACCTCAATTGTCAACTATTGTCATACACCCTTCATCAACTTATAACCACGCCTATTTTCCCCTATTCTTCGAATCAGAAGCGCTGATGATAGTCGTGAAAGACACCTTGTATTCCAACGGAATCATAGCAAGAAGGTATTTTAGTCCCTCTCTAAATGAACTACCTTTCATACCGAAAGCTTCTTGTCCAAACTCAGAAAGTATTAGTAAAAGAGTACTCTGCTTACCTCTATATAATGATTTAACCAATCAAGATCAGCGTAAAATAATTGATGTGATTTTGAGTGCCTTAGCCTAGCCAAAAATTACGTCACAAATGAATTTATCAGAAAAATATTCGGATTAAAATAGCATGAAAAACCAGCGGGTAACGAGGAGAAAGAATTCAAGACAAAAATTAAAGCCTACTAATTAAAAACCTCGTCTTTGTCTTCATTAAAGTCATAGGAAATCACCTTATAATCACCCCCTTCATTATCTAAAATAACTTTCTCATAAAGGTGCATATTTTCATATTCTGTATGATATTCAAATATAAAATACTCTCTACCTTCAAGAGTTTTATGGTAAGAATCGATAAGAAAATGTTTTTTTAATGCACCTGTCATCTCTTCTTTTTCACTCATTACCTGAAACCAATTTACTGGATCTCCTGCATCTTTACCCAATAAGGCTTCTAATTCAATAGGGTCCCGATGCTCGAGTGCTACGAAAAAAGCGTCTGCAACCTCATCGGCATTATTTCCTTCTTCTTCATGTGCATGTCGTTTTTCTCTATTTGCAAAATATTCATAATCCTCAATATAAAACTTACCGTCTTTTTTGAAAAGTGTCAAATCTTCATACAAAGTAATTTCCTCATATTCTACAGTATAATCGAATACAACAAGGATTCCACCATCAACCCCATCTGCCTTGTCTGCTGTTTTCTGATACGAAA
>CAXQBA010000067.1:0-4984 GCA_964221885.1 Luminiphilus sp.
CAGGCAAGCTCACCAACAGATGTCCCCTGTGCAAAGATCGCCTCTTGAGCAGCGGTAAGTGCATCTCTTAATTCTCGATTGTGCTTGTGATAATAAAGTGCTTTTGTGCATTGCATCCCCTTTATAAAGGTGGATTTAGATAGGATGTGTTTTTCCATTCGCTTAAACTAATTAAAATTCATGGACAAATATTACTTTGTTAGTAGGACAAAGTGTGTCGCTCTAAAATAAAATGTTTAATTTCCATTATTACAGAATAAAAAAACATGAATTTTCACGAAGCGAGGATCGATCTCTTACAGTACATATTGAACAAAGGACCAGAATACCTTGAGCAAATCGAAAAAAGAAACGCCTACGATAAAATAATTCGTAATTACCATCAATGTAACGCACAAGGAGAAAAAGTTTATGAAAACCTGAAGCTTGGGAAGATACATTTAGTGCATTCAAAAAAAGCACTTAAAATTATTGAGGAAAAATCAACCTGGAAAAAAGCGCGGAAATTCTTGCATTACGAGCACTCTGTTCCTATCAAAGTTATCAGAGGTAAACTTGAAGAACTGATAAAAAAAAGTCCTAATATTAAAGACGAGGATGTGAAAGAGATAATGGATTGCACCAGTATTGTTGTCATTACCAAAAAGGAGAAAGATCTACTTGATAAAAATCCTATTATAGGAACTACTTTAAAGGATAAAATGCCTGATGATACTTGGCCTTTAAAGGGTGATGAAATATATTCAAGATTTTGGCACCAACATGTAAAAATAGAACTAGAAGACGGTTACATGGATAAAAAATTATGATGCACAGAATTAAATCGAAATTTTAAGTTTGAACTTATGTCACGCCAAGGAACCATTCGTCGTTACGCACTGATAATAGAAAAAGTCAGCCGCAATTTTTACCCTTCAAAACAAGAGATGTTGGATCATTTAGATAATCACGGTTTTGAGATCAGTGGTCGGACACTAACCAGAGATGTAGCTGCAATAAGACTTGAATTTGATGTTGAAATAACCTGGCACCATGGAAAGAGAGGGTATTATATTGATGAGGAAAATAGCATCGATATGCCCAGCTTTTTGCGCTTTCTGGAAATAGTAAATACGGCAGACCTCTTGATCAGTAGCTTAAAAGACAGTAAAGATTCACTCGATCATATTTCTTTTGATCAAGGTGGAGGACTCAGAGGTGTAGAAAATCTAAAGCCTCTACTCCAGTCTATCAAAGATCACAGAAGGATAACTTTCAAGCACCTAAATTACCAGACAGGCAAAATTCATACGTTCACCCTTTCGCCGTATCTATTGAAAGAATATCAAAATAGATGGTATATAATTGGGCTTGTTGCAGGAATGAAGGATCTGCGCACATTTGGTGTTGACAGAATTTTAGAGCTAACTATCAAAACAGACACTTTTACTCCCAACCCAAAATTTGACCCGAAGGAAAAATTTCAAGATCTAATCGGACTTGAGTACTCCATGAACAAGAAACAACGAATAGTACTATCTTTTTCGCCTTCACAAGGTAAATACATCAGTAGTTTGCCATTACACCGATCACAACGTGTTATCGTTGATGATAATAAAGAATTCCGTATTGAATTGAATATTATTCCAAATTTTGAATTCACACAGCAGATTCTCATGAACTGTGATCACGTCAAGGTAATAGAGCCAAAATGGCTTGTTGACGAAGTGATAAATAGATTAAAAAACACATTAAAATTGTATAAATGATCTAGTAGGACACAGATTGGCGTACTCGTGTCCTAAGTTTGCACTGTATTTAAAATTTTATAGTGCAAATGACAAAAAAATTAACTGCTATTCAAGGCGAATTTCGCCACAAGATCAAAGTCCTCGACAAGGCAAAAAATCAATTAAAAAAAGAATTTATCGGAATTGATGACATCATCGATGAACTGATTGACAACGTTCGTAGCTGGTACACAATGAACAATGTGCAGGAAAAACCTGCAATTATCAATCTATGGGGATTAACCGGTGTTGGTAAAACATCTCTTGCTACAAGACTAACGGAGCTTATCGACTACAACGATATGACCTATCGCATAGATCTTGGTGAAAAGCAGGGTAATATGTCCTTTAGACAAACAATTGGAGATCTGTGTGAAGGAAACGATGATGATCCAATAGTTATTCTGCTGGATGAATTTCAGCACTCAAAAACCGTGCATGGTCCTTTTCGCGCAGAAGCTGACGCGGACGATAACAGAAAGGTTTGGGAACTTATCGATACAGGAAGATTGTCATTCACATCCTGGAGACGTGGAATATTTCAACTGGAGGAGCTTCGGAGTAAATTGAAAAAATTAATGCTTTTAGGTGTTCAGGTGAAGGAAGGACTTGTAATCAAAAATAAAAAGCTCTTCATCTCGGAAATGGATTATTACTATGAGCGAGGTGCACCAATAAAATTCATCAGCCCCGGAGAGTATCAGATCATTATGGAGATGGCTGGGAAAGATTTAGGACTCGAATTATTTTCGGATGTTGAAAAAAAGCTGTTGACACTTGATGCTTGTGGTAGTATAGATTTTCTGGATTCTGTTATACGAATAGCAAAGAAACCACACATTAAAGACTTTTCTAGGGCACTAATAATCGTTCTAGGAAATGTTGATGAGGCCTACACAATGAGTAGTAATTACAGCGCAGACATATCTGCTGATGAATTCCATAGGATCAGTAAAAAGATAACGGTGCCGGACATGAAGAGAGCCCTCAGGGAGCGATTCAGAGACGAACAGATCGCTCGCCTTGGTAATATTCACATCATTTATCCTGCATTCAGTGAGGCCTCCTATAGAGAGATCATCAAGCTTGAACTCGGCAAGATAAATGAACGACTTAAGGAAATTTCGGGGATAAGTCTCTCTTTTGATGAGTCTCTAGTGGACAGAATATACGACGAGGGAGTCTACCCTACGCAAGGAACACGACCTGTGCTTACAACAATCGGACAAATAGTCAAAAGTAAGCTAAGTCTATACTTGCATCATATTATCGCCAATAAGATAACCGCGGATAAGTTTCATTTATTCATTGAAAAGGATACGCTCGTATGCTCGATCATTTCAAGAGGAAGAGTTAAGGATGAGATCAGAGAAAAATTAGTTTCCAAGCTGCATAAACTAAGAGCAACCCGCAAAGATGAGAGACAAGCAATAGCCGCTGTGCATGAGTCCGGACATGCTGTTTTGAATATTGTCCTACTGAACAAAGTACCGGAACTAGTAGCCTCTATCACCTCTGACTAAGAATCGGACGGTTTCATGTTCTCTAGGAACAAAAGGTGCTACCTACGGAAAGACGAGGTCATTCCAAAAGCAGCCATGCTTCTCGGTGGAATAGCGGCAGAAGAACTTATTTTCGGTCCCAATGGTATTACAACTGGATCTTCCTCTGATATTGCAACAGCTACCTCTATGGTAACTACCATGCTGAAAAAGCAAGGTTTTGGACCTTCCCCTATCCTCTACTCGGACAGTACCACTGAAGAATCAAGATTCTATCACAATAATCACGATATCGAGGAGCAAGTTAGGGCTATGATAGAGGATGCTTTGTCTCTGGCGAAGGAAACTCTAGCGAAAGAAAAAACGATGTTACTAGAACTTGCAAACTATTTATCGGAACATTCCAAGATCGAAAAACCAAAACTCATTGAATTTTGCAAGAATTACCTAACAACGCCTCCAATCTTGAGTATCCGAAAGGATCATTTCAGATCTACTTTGAAGCAAGCAATACTAGAGCATCGACACAAGTATCCGAATACGAAGGACCATATTGAATTAAGCGTTGTTGCAAAAAAGAGACATGGTAAGTGAAACTATTCTCAAGTAAACGATATAAGAAATACAACACCTAATAAATTCATTTTATGCATACAATCCTCATTTTTAGATTTGACACCACAGAACCTACTGTTCATGACGAAAAAATATTTTCCAGGATCTGCTCGAAGTACGGAGAAAACCTGACCCTACAAAAGACACCTTATGGAATTGTGGCTGTTGCGCGAACAGAAATGTCTGTTGGATCTATATTCTTTAAATATAAGATAGCCGAAAAGCGCGAAAAAACCGAGCTACCAGTATTTATTTTCAGCTTAACGGAACAATCCTTAAAAAACAGTGCCTCCTTTGTTAATCTCAGACAAATGGCAAGTATAGCAGAAGAGTTGAAAAAAAAGAAAACTTCCGCTTCCAAGGATACCATTGAAAGTAATCAGGGAAAAACTATTGATGATCTGCTCGAACAGATCCATTTGGAGGGTATCGAAAGCCTAACAGATAGGGAAAGGTTGCAATTGGACCAATACGCAGAAAAACTAAAAAATGACGACTTCAATAAATAATAAACACATAAAAACAAATAAAATGATAGACACGATCACAATGCGGCCACAGCTGGAAGAGTGGCAAAAAGACATGGACCTTGGAATGAACAGACTTGGCATCTACCGTATGAATGTTCTTAGAAAAGAGCTAATAGGCGGAATGCAACAATTTGTTCAGCTAGCGCTTAATTACGAAGGGCTTTACGCCGAAACTCTCATGCCTGAGAGAAATTCGGATTGGTGGACAGGAGTTCGCATCAAAGCGAAAAACTCAGGTCTACAATTTGAAGCATATGCCTACTATGCAGTTGATCCTGACAACAAACTACATGCTGTCATTAATGTAACAGACAGACCTACTACAGAGGAATTTCCAATTCCCGAAGGCAGAAGCTGGAAACTTGATAAGCTGTATGAATCGGAAATAAAGGACCCTCGATATGTAATCGCTAACGTGAAGAATTATTTCATCCAATTCGAAAGCTATCGTCAGATAGGAAGAGATGTGATTTATGCTCCATTGGAGGAATGATCGGCTTCAATTCGTGTGCAGGGCAAAATGGTGCCCTGCTTTTATTTAACCAATCCATCTAATATGAAGAACAGA
>CAXQBA010000068.1:0-8422 GCA_964221885.1 Luminiphilus sp.
CTAGCCAAATTTCTCCCACTAGTATCAAAAGGCGATTGCAAATGTCACACTATTTTGCCAACTTACCAAACCTTTTTGCAAAAAATATTTAAAAGATTTAGGATTTTTATGGATAATCCGTGCATCCTAGAATTTCAGACACTAATCATTGAACTATATTGCAAAAAACAAAGTTATTTACATCCCATTGTGATGGTTTTTAACCTATATTGCCAACAGCCTTAAAATCAACCTAAGACGTATCATTTTTTGACTGAACCAAACAGAATATATCCTTCAAAATTGATCTTGTACGGTGAGTACACGATTTTAAACGGTAGTAGTGCACTAGCTATTCCACTTCATAATACATTCAGTCAATGGAAAATCGATCACTCAGAACAACAGAAGAATCCATACATCTCAGCGCTCATTTCATTTGGCAATCACATTTTTGAATTACTTGAAGACGCTTTTGACCACGATCGATTTAAGTCTGATATTCAAAATGGCCTGTATCTTTGGTCTAATATTCCCATTGGATACGGCATGGGAAGTTCTGGATCCGTTTGTGCTGCTTTTTATGATAGATATTGTTTAAAAAAACAAAAAAGCTTGAAAAATGAATTATCAGTATTAGCAAGAATGGAATCCTACTTTCATGGAAAGAGTTCAGGGATGGACCCCATTGTCAGCTATCATCAATCAGCCATACTTAAAGATGAATCAGGCATCAATAAAGTAATTCTTGGATCAAAAAAATCCGAGAGTCCACACCTTTTTCTGATCGATTCTGCCCAGAGTAGATCCACCTCTCATTTAGTTGACCACTACAAAAAGCAGTGTCTTACAACTTCTTTTTTGAGTGACTTTGTTGAACCATCCAAAAAGCTGGTACATTCTCTGATACATGATACCCTCCAAGGTGATTTCACAATGATTTACTCGGCGTTCAAAAGCCTGTCCAATTTACAGTTTCAATTCATGGACTCCATGATCATTGATCCCATTCTCAATTTTTGGGAAAAAGGCTTGGAAACAGATCAATATTACCTGAAGCTTTGTGGAGCTGGTGGTGGTGGCTTTTATTTAGGAATAACAAATGATTGGACCCATACGGAGGTTCTGGCAGAACAGTTTAATCTGATCAGGATTTGATACATCTGGTTATTCAGATTTCATTATCCACCGCATGTAATCCTTAAACCCTGGTTTTTTACCATACAACATGATGGCCACTCGATAGATCCGAGCGGATAACCAGACAAAAAACAGGGAGCCAAGTATCAGAAAAAGGATGGAAAGTAAAATTCGATATAGTGGTGGATCAAAAACAAGTAATGCTGGCATTACAACAGGTGAAAAAAGTGGAAATACACTTGACCATGCAGCTAATACACTATTAGGATTCTCAACCACAGCCAACCCTATGTAAAATGCAATGACAACAGGTATTGCTATGACCAATGTCAGCGACTGAGATTCACCTAGATCATCACCAATTATTGCCCCTATTGCAGCAAATAATGATGCATACAGTAAATAGCCAAAAAGGAAATAGAATAAAAACATGGTCAGGATATACCCAAAATCAAAATCTTTTAATGAATCAATAAACGCAAAAATGGCGGTCAAATCCGTATTTTCAGACGTTGTTGTGGTTTGACTGATCTCCATCAATTGATCAGAAAAGATCAACCCTACCAACAAATAGACTGCTGGCACCATCACTGCCCAAATGAGAAACTGCGTCAAACCTACTGCACCAACACCAATAATCTTACCTAACATTAATTGAAACGGCTTAACACTGGAAATAAGAACTTCAACAATACGATTGGATTTCTCCTCCATAACTGAACGCATGACCATGTTTCCATAGACAAAAATGATGATGTAGATCAAAAACATCATACCACCTCCCAATGCAGTAGCTATATACGTTTTACTGTCATCACTCGATTTATCTTCAGCACTTATATTAAAAGATTTGACCTGCAAACTCGTTTCAAGATCTTTGATCTGCTGAGCTGTTATACCATTGGCATCCATTTTCAGTTTTTTAAGTCGTTCGCCTACTAATTCTTTAATAGAGCCCTTTATTTGCATACCGATCTCGTCTTTTCCATATAGATCGATATTAAAAACTTTCGTCTTACCATCAAATCGTTGCTCTGGTATACTCACAACTAAGGAATACTCTGATAATGCTAACTTACTCTTCAGACTATCTAAGGATTCTTCTGGATATTTAAAGAACACCCTATCGTCGCGAAGGGGGCCAATACTATCTATTTTCAAATGCTGCCCAGGATCGATAAGGGCCACCTTTTTCTCTCCTGAACGGGCCACCACCATGATGGTGACAACTGCTGCAAAAAAGATAAAAATGCCAATCGGCGCTAAAAATGTCGTGATCAAAAATGATTTTTTTCGAACGCGGGTAATATATTCTCGTTTAATTATCAACCAGATCTTATTCATAACTATTCACTCACTGCTTGTATAAAAATATCATTTAATGTTGGGAGTATTTCTTCAAAATTGACAACAGCTATCCCACAACCAACCAAATGGGTTAATATTTGGTTAGAGTCAGCCACTGATGCTGCCTCAAATACCAAATCAGATGGGTTATTATCAACAACTTGAACCCTATCCAAATCCTTGTCCGATAGTTCACCATGATACCTTAATCGATATCGGTTACTCTTGAATTGTTGTTTGATGTCAGACACAGCCCCATCCAAAATATTCTTTCCTTTGTTGACCAGAACGATCCGATGACAGATTTCCTCAACCTGCTCCATTCGGTGTGTTGAAAATAGAATGGTTGTACCTTCACTATGTAATCGGAAGATCTCTTGACGGATTCGATTGGCATTTACTGGGTCGAGCCCCGAAAATGGCTCATCTAAAATCAGAAAACTAGGTTCATGGATCACCGTTGAAATAAACTGCAACTTCTGTTGCATACCTTTTGATAGTTCCTCCACAAGTTTATGCTCCCAGTCCATGATATCAAAACGCTCAAACCATTCGTACATTTTAGACTTGGCATCTTTAACAGACATGTCTCGCAGACAGGCTAAGTAGACCAACTGTTCTCCAACCTTCATTTTTTTGTACAACCCTCGCTCCTCGGGTAAATAGCCGATCTGTCGAACATGATCAGCAGTAAGGGGGGTTTGATTGAAGAAAATCGTACCACTATCAGGCAGACTGATCCGAGTCATCATTCGGATCGTTGTTGTTTTTCCTGCACCATTCGGACCAAGAATACCAAATAATGATCCCTTGGGTATGGAAAAAGAAAGATCATCAACCGCTTTGTTGTCCTCAAAAGAGCGGCTGACATTTTTTAACTCAACTATATTCAAAGAAATTCAATTTAAAAGTAAATGATCGTATCTCTAAATATATTGGAAATCTTCTTCTTTTCTGATTTTGATAAACAGTTATTTTGTAAATACACCATTTTTAAACGTCGTAGGTTCGAAATATTGCTTGGTAATTTCTTCAACTGATTATCCGAAAGGTCAAGAACTTCAAGTTGTTCGAGATAGCCCAGTTCAATGGGTAATTCGGTGATCCCATTGTTGCGTAAAAACAACTTCCGAAGCTTGGATAGTTCAACGATACCTCGATCTAAATATGCTATCTGATTGTCGATCAACGATAAAACCTCTAATCCTTTGATCTCAAAGACCTGTTCAGGAATTAGCTTGAACTTATTGCCATTTAATGATAAATGAATCAGTTTACTTAATGATGCTAAACTTGGTGGTAGTTGAGACAATGCATTATAATCCACATTCAAGACAGTAATCTTGGGAAATGCATCAAAAATGTCATTTACTTGCTGAATACCACAATGTGTCAGATTCAAATGCTCTAATGAACACATGTGAGCAAATGCATCATGGACCTTGGGGATGGGTTTACCCATGAAATCAATACGTTTGATCTTATTTAAAACATCGACCAACCCATCCGATAGCGCTCGATTGAAAAAAGGAAAAGAACGTTCAAAAAACCGTATGATCTCATAGGTAGGCATTATTGAATTCGATTTCAATAACAAATACGCCAATTCGTGAGAGGCAGCATCTGAACTTTTAATCAATTTATGTATTTTCTCTGTATGAATGACAGACATGAATTAGGTGTTTTATCGTATGTTGGTAGTGTATGAACGAAGAATTTCTAGATAATTATATCATTGAGAATCCACATTTGACGGAATTGATCATCAGTAACACATATACACTGAAGGGGATCCCTGACAGTATCATTTTACTTAATGGACTTCAACACATTCATATCAAAAACGTGCCAAACGTTAAAAAACTACCTGTTGACGTGTGTGATTTAACGCAACTCAGATCATTAAGTTTTCAAAATACGGGAATTAAACGTCTGGACGAAACTCTTTTCAAAAACAGCATTGAATTCTTGCACCTTGAAAATACGAATATTCGAATTAAAAACAATACATCTTACACATTACATTCACTGCTGCAGCTTACTATCATTGATTCAAAGTACCAATCTGCCAAACCACTGTTAAATCAATATCTACCTGAATTACGATCTTTACATATCAAAGTAGAGAATACGCTGGACCTAAATCATATGATTGCTCCAAAACTGGAGATTTGCCATATTAATTGCATCTCAATCCAAACTCTTAGGTTCCTAGGTTCCAGCAAAAATCTCAAAAAATTAGAATTATCGGGGGATTTGACCCATCTGAAAGACCCCATGAGTTTAGACCTTTTGTTACGCCCCGACATTCACATTCACTTTCCGAAAAAATCTTTTCTAAAATCACTTCATAAATTAGATATTTCAGATCAACGAAAGCGATCCTTAGTCCAATGCTGTTTAGCTATCAATGCATCGGATGATCGCATTAAAGATGCAACTGAGATGCAATTATTTGAACTATCCAACCTAACTGAGCGATTGGCAAAATTAGCCCTTAATGAGTTATCGGATCGATATGCATCCTCCTGGAATATCCACAATTTCTCAAAAATCAAAAAAATCTGCATCGCGGGTCGATTACAAGAACAAAGTTCCTTCATCAAGCAATCCTTTAAAGAACGGAATATCGAGGTCACATTCAAGAAAAAGAATCAACCGGTAGAAAAAGATGGTTGCGTGCTACTTGGCATTCATCATTCCCTTTTAGATGTACCCTCAAGTCCTTTTTTAACAGAAATCATACTTTTACGATTGATCTCAAACCAACAGTCCGATGAAATACCTCTATCTAATGAACATATTAGGTCTTTATTATTATCGAATCAGTATGCTAATTTGTATATAGCGATACAGTTCCTTGATCAAAAGCAAATAGACTCATCAACTCTAATGGGATTAGTGGCTCTTTACAAATTGGTCAATGATCAACCACTGAAACGATCTATAAAAAAATTACTCACTCGATTTGATATTCCGAATCTTCGTCAAGTATTGTCCATGAAAAAGAAATTAAAAGGGAATATTCCTAATTCAGTACGAGAAAACAATATTAAGTTATACAGCCAATTACTTAAAGACAACCAAGGTTATTTCATTCATTTCGCTACAGATTGGTTAAAATCAAACAATCTCTGACGTTTTATTGTATATTCTACGTATATTAATTACCAAGTAATTTTCGTGAAGCAACTTTTTTCCATAACGTGTATCATGATGTGCTGTCTATTCGCTTACAGCCAAACAGAAGTTGTATTGACAATTGTCAATAAATACGAAGGGGAATCAATTGAAATGAATAAAACCTATCGTTTCAACAACAGTACGATTACTTTTTCTCGTATCAGCTATTACCTTGATGATATTGAGATCAATTACAACCAGGGCGAATCCTTCCAATTTGAAAACGCTGTCTTGTGTAATGGTATCAGCCATTCTGAGTCTTTAGGTATCCTTGACGACAACATCTACGGCATATCTTCGATTCAATTTTCGGTGGGTGTGAATGCATCGAACAATCAGACAGTACCACAAGATCATCCAAGCACCTCTGCACTCTATCATCAGAATCCTCCGATGTACTCATACAGTAATACCAGCTATATT
This sequence comes from Luminiphilus sp., assembly GCA_964221885.1. GTDB lineage: Bacteria > Bacteroidota > Bacteroidia > Chitinophagales > Saprospiraceae > Aureispira. The sequence continues at coordinate 6,073 of CAXQBA010000068.1, forward strand.
TTTGCTGTAATTGAAGGCTTGATCGATAATGATGACGATGGGTACCCTGAAACACCATTTGTATTGAGGGCTACAGGTGATCAACTATTAGCTACTACATCTATAGAGGTTAATCAGAGTAGCAATCAGAATCGTGCTGAGATCATGTTGAATTGTGTCATATCATCCTGGTTGGAAGATATTGACCTAAGTATTGTGAGCATACAAGAGAATAGTAATACCCACACGAGCTTACTCATGGAGAATATTGGCTTGAAGAATGTTTTCCAAGCTAGTTCAACAACCTCTATAGGTTATGTTGTATCTCCTGATAATCGTATTACAATCGACTCTCGTCAATTAATGCATCCAACCATTTACTACACCTTCTTTACAAATGAGTTGATCGACATGACGATCAGCAACTTAGCAGGATCGTATTTTATTCAATTCAATGATCTGTCTCCATTTGGTTCATTCCAGATCAATGATCCAATTCCTAGCGGAATCTATTTAGTAATGTTTTCCTCGAAAAAAGGAATTCGTCAGATCAAGAAATTCGTTGTGAATAACTAAATAGCTAACACGTCACTTCCTTTTCTTCAATCGTTATTCAAAAATTCAGAACTACTTTGATATTGTGCGAAGTGTATCTCTATTCATTAAGAATAAAATCAATATGAGCCCAAAAGATGCAAACACACCTCGAATCACACTATAATCAAAACCGCTTTGCATGTATAAAAAAACAGCGGAATAGGTGACTGTAACCAAAAGCATCAAAAATATTTTTGAAAAGGCATACGGGATAGGATACTGTTTTCGTCCGAAATAGGCAGCAGCAATCAACATACTTGCATAACAGATCAGTGTCGCCCAAGCTGATCCCTCATACCCATAACGCCCCCATTGAATAAAGAGAGGAATCAAAGCTATGTTTGCAAGAATCGTAATCCCGGCACCAAAGACGCCAATAGAGGCCCCATATTTAGTTTGACCAGATAACTTATACCATATGGCAACGTTATAATAGAGCCCTAGGAAAAGATTAGCAACCAAAAGAACTGGGACGATCACAAGACCCTCTCGGTACGAGCTACCGATGAAGTATTGGAATATATTTAAATTCATGCAAATACAGCCCATGGCAATACAAGCTACCAAGGTATATAACAGGGTAACTTTTGCATATAACGCTCTCGCATTTTCTTTGGATTCGTTTCTAAAAAAGAACGGTTCAGCGGCATAATTGAATGCCTGAGTAAATAAATTGATCAATATGGCGATCTTGTAACAAGCCGAATAGATTCCAACCTGACTCATTCGTTCATCAAGCCCACCCTCTAAGAGTTCTTTTAACATCAATCGATCAATCAGCTCATTAACGATACCAGCCGTGCTTGCAATAACCAATGGCCAAGAATATTGAAAAACTGTTGATGAAAAATCAGTAGATACGTTCTGTTGGCTACGTGAATTGAGTGAACTAAAAACGGTAGGCAATAAGAGTAGAAATGTACCGATACTTGCTGTCAGGTTTGCTACAAAAACAAAACCAATACCCCAGTCTTCGGGGAAATACATAGCAATATCACTTCCAGGTAATATTGAGTAAAAATATAAAATTAGACCGATGTGTAAGGTCAGGTTCACCATCTTGATGATAGCAAAACGATAGGGCTTTGATTGTAATCGTAGCAAAGCAAAAGGCAATGCAGATAAGGTATCAAAAAAAAGAATACCCGCAAACATCAAGATGAATGACTGCTTGTCCGGATATTCGATAAACGTTGCTATCGAACCTGAAAACAACACTATAAGTATCGTTAAAAATGCACTTAGGCCGAACGTGATCTTAAATAAATGAAGAAAAACTGCCTCTTTATTTGAATGGTTTGACGCAAATTTAAAAAGAGCTGTTTCAAGCCGAAATGTGAATAGAACCATTAAAAAAGCAGTCCATGCATATAAATAAGACTGCAACCCGAATTCCTGCTGCTCTTCAAGGAAAATACGCGTCAGATACGGTGTTAAAATAGCAAAAGTGAGTACACGCATCAGAATACTACTGATGCCATAAATAGCTGTTTCTTTGGCCAATGTTTTTAAGAGTCCCAATCTAGCAGTTACGTTCTGTGCTTATTAACGAATGTACGACTTATTCTAATATATTAAGCCCATTAAATAAAAAAAGCCACCCGGGAGGATGGCTCTGCTTTAAAACAAGCACTACAAGAACACACAAATTCAAAAAATCTTTATAATATCTTTAAACTATAACTCTTATTTTCAACATTTATTGATATAACAAATATATACATTTTTGCATAAACGAACAAAAAAAATTAAAACAAAAAAAACGTTAAAATAC
>CAXQBA010000069.1:0-12725 GCA_964221885.1 Luminiphilus sp.
TTTAGCTTGATCCATGAAAAAGTTGATTAAGTGACGAGAAATTACATTTAAATATAGACCTATTCTTACATTTTTGTACTTTTACTATTGATTTGTTAATTCGTACATTAAATAATTAGGAATGGGATGGTATAATCGCGACAAAGATGGTATTCAAACAGCTACGTCTCAGAAAAAAGAAACACCTGATGGTATTTGGCACCAGTGTCCTCAATGTAAGGAACGATCCACAGTAAAAGATCTGGTTGACAATTTATACTGTTGTCCCCTCTGCCAACACCATGAGCGTATTGGATCTCAAGAATACTATGAGATTCTCTACGACAATAAGAAATACACCGAGTTATTTGATGATATAATAGCCCATGACTTTTTAGACTTCACTGATTTAAAACCCTACAAAAAAAGGTTGGTTCAGGCAAGAGAAAAGACAGGTATTGATGCATCCATACGAGTAGCTGAAGGAAAAATCAAGCGTATGCCTCTTGTGATTGCTGCCATGGATTTTGGGTTTATCGGCGGCTCTATGGGCTCGGTTATGGGCGAGAAAATAGCTAAGGCTATTGATTATTGTATCGAACATAAAACGCCATTTATGATCATTTCAAAATCTGGAGGTGCCCGTATGATGGAATCTGCATTCTCCTTGATGCAAATGGCTAAAATATCGGCTAAACTGACTCAGCTGGCTAAAGCCGGCATTCCATATCTATCATTTTTGACCGACCCAACAACAGGTGGTGTAACGGCCTCTTTTGCTATGTTGGGTGATCTGAACTTTTCCGAACCGAATGCATTGATTGCATTTGCCGGACCTAGAATTGTAAAAGAAACCATCAAGGTGAAAGAATTACCTGAAGGTTTCCAACGTTCTGAATCTCTACTTGAAAAGGGATTCTTGGATTTCATTGTTGAGCGTAAAGATTTGCGGAATAAGATGATCGATATTCTGACAGCATTCAAACATTAAAAAAAAAGCTAAACAAAATTTGTTTAGCTTTTTTTTTGTTACGGTTTTTGTTCTTCCTTCAATTTATTGATGGTTTCCTCTTCCGGAAACGAAACCCCTTTTTTCTCAAACTCACGTTTCAAGATATCATCCACTTGTCCTGGGTCAATGCGCTTGAACATAATTCGCTTATCTTTATCCAATAATAAAATGTAGGGATTTACTTTTATGTCATATTGCTTTTTAACAACGGCTAATGGGTAGGCATCATCCGAGGTATTGATCCAATTCATCTTCTTGTCTTCAATTTTTTTCTTACACTGATCGAGTTCTTTCCATGTTTTTGAGCATATCCCAAACACCTCAAAACCATATTCTTTATATTTTTCATAAACAGGAACGAGCTTCGCAGATACTTTGGAACAATTCCCGCAGGTTGGATCCCAAAAGTACACAGCCGTAAATTCATTCTTCAATTCATAGAGATTGATTACCTCACCGTTCATTTTCTTTAGTCGAATATTAGGTGCAAATTCACCACACCGTAATGGTTTTAGCGACTGAACATTTTCACAGATCTTTGCCAGTTGAGCAGAATCTACCCAATCGGCCTTACCACTACACTAGTACTTCTCTCCTAAATGCACGTACACCGCGTCCATGCATATCACCTTGGATTTGGCATACTTATTCAACATTTCTGCAGCAACATATTGGAACATTTTCTCATTACCGCCTTTTTCAATTTTACTGATCAGAACATCTAAACCCTGGATAATTGAATCAGGTGCTTGTACTAAAAGTTTACCAATATATTCATTCAACTTTTCTTCTAAAATGGGTGTGCGTATTAACCTATGATCCGCTAGATCAACATTGTCCCAAAAATGATCTCTATACCAATAGAAAGCCTTAGCACGATCAGAACGAATATTCTCTGGAATAACGGGTCGCTGAGATGCTTGGATCAAATTAGCACACAATCGTCCCTTATTCTGATCGATCATGTTTTTCTGATAATCACCAACTTGTTTAGACAAACCTTCTCGTTCCATCTGTAGGCTTTTTTTCTTCACTTCGTTTTTTTCAGATGAAATACTTGTCGATAACTCAGTATCTTTTTTACGCATATCTCGCAAAAAGGACAAATAATCCAAGAAGATTTGATTTTCCTCTGACCCTGTGATCTTCAAATGGGTATTCATATCATTGCCATTCAGAAGTTTGGTAGAGATCTGCATACTTTTTTGATCTTCCTCATCTGGAACTAAAAATTCAAAATAGGTATTTTGTGGTTTGATAAGGACCAGATAAACACCACCGTTCATAGATTCCGAACCAGAGAAAACAAAATGACCTTTTTTGTTTCGTATGGTCGTATCTCTCACGTAGGTCTTTTTACCTAAGCGATACCCAAGAATCAATGTATCATTTTCATAATTATCAATCTTTACCTGAATATTATATTGTGCTTGAATCGCATCATTGAATAGTCCTATACAGAGAAGTAAAAGTAAAATTGGTTTGATCATGTTTATTCTTTTTGCAATCATGTCCTAAAATTAAGCCATTAATTGTCGTTTTCGTGTTAAAAATATGTTATTTCAAAAAAGGGCTTTTTTCATCACTGACGTTTCTCTAAAAATTTATTGAAACGGACAATGATCTGTATCCGCCCCATAGCTAGATCTTGCAACCGCTTGATCAATGTATCTATCTGACGATCTGTAGGTATGTCTAATGTTCGATTCCTTAATGAAAATGAATCTAAAATATCGGCGGCCACTTGGGGTGTTAATTCAAAATATATGTAAGGTTGAAAGTCAAATCCTTGATTCAATGCATCAATTCGTAGATATTGTTCGACCTCAGATGATTCCTCTTTAGCCAATTGATTCATGGGCGCATATAATTGAAAGAGTTGAGATCTACTGAAAAGATCCGGCTTACCAGTATTATCGGTTCTTAATCGAGCAACAGTAGCTTCAGAAAAATAACGCTCGATGGTCATGAACCAGAAATCTGGATAATAGTATTCACCAATAAACGATAGATACATCTCTAAAAATTGGCGACGATCATAATAGAGCAGGTCATTCCTCTTAAACTTACGTTCAAAATGATCTAGAGCAGTCAGTGTACTATTCTTAGCATTAATCACTTGGTTTTTAAAATCGGTGTAATTACCCTGATACCATAATTGAAACGAACGATTTTGATTATACAGATCAAACTCTTGTAATGAGCGTTTCATGGAACGAATCGTTTGCAAGACCTTATTTCGATCTCCCTCATATAAGGCATTTTTCATCTGTATGAGTTGTCGAGTAGTAGATGTATCCATAGCGAGAAAACACATAACATTATAGGCTTTGGATTCCTCGATCTTGTGTTGTGCAAACGTAACAACACTTAACATGTAGAAGAAAATTGATATGATCCACTTAAGAAACATTCGCATACCATTTCGTGATCTGATCAAGCGCCTGAAGCATATCAGAAGCCACAAACCAACAATTTGAATGGATCCATTTCAGATCTTTCTCCATTGTATCTGATTGATTATGAATGAATAATGTCTTCATCCCCAAACGATGTCCAAATTGCATATCCGTTACAGAATCACCGATCATAATACTTTGTTTGAAATCAATACTTGGATAGATCTCTTTGGCTTGCTGTGCCATATCACCCGATGGTTTACGACAATTATCTGGATCTGATGCTAAACAAGTGCATGAAAAGACTTGATGTATTTCGCCCCCTACTTCACGGATTTTGTGAATCATATTTGTATGTATCTCATCCAAATCAGATTGCCGCATTACACCTTTGGCAACACCCTGTTGATTGGTAACCACAACGATTGTTTCAAAAAAAGATTTGACGCTTGAAATAAATGAAAGTGCTCCCTTTTCAAATTCAAAGTCGGCCCATTTCGTTATATATCCGCCAACATTTCGTTTGTTGATCACACCATCCCGATCTAGGAATAAGGTCCAAGCAGGTTTCATTTCTTATGTTTTTTCGTAAATTTAATGACTTTTATCTCTAAGGTCAAAAAATACATATCTGCGATCTTATAATTTTAGGTAATGATACACGATTTTATAGCAAATGAATAAACAAAAAAGTAAAAAGAGACCCATTCAAGTACTTCTGATCGACGATGATCAACAATTTGCTTCATCATTAAAAAATAGAGCGAGAAGATCACAAGTATTGATCGATATGGCATTCAACCTCAAGGATGGTTTCGATCAGTTTATTGCCTCAAACAAATACCAAGCGATCATTCTTGACGGAAAAGCACCCATTCATCCTGATCAACCAAAGGGTACGGAGGCTGAAAATTTTGTTCACTCGGCCATCACAAAGATTAAGGAAATCGAAATCAAACATCAACGAGTGATTCCATTTTGTGTTCACACAGCCTGGTATGTTCAACTTGAGGCAGGCCTTAGAGATCGAGCTAAAGTTTTCGATAAGAAAAAGACATCTGTAGACGATAGTCAAATGGAACAAATGTTTAAATATTTGCATCATGCTGTAGATCAGATCGAGAATACTAAGATCATCGCCCAGCATGAAGAGGTTTTTGATTTTGTTGACACCTACTTAGACAATGAAGATCATGCGTTGATCCTCAATCTTTTGTCTCAACGAAACATGCATACCCGAGAACATTTATTGGAAAAGCTCGCTTTTATTCGACGTATTGAGGAATCTGTATTAAATGTATTCTGTAAGGAATGCCTTGGAACCGATCCTATATTGATGGGTGCTGGAAACACCAGTCGCGGTAAAGAAATCATTGATATCATAAAAAATAAGAAACTAGCCCCACTTCATGTATCGTTTATTTCCTATGTGATATATACCACTCAAAGTTTAGCTGTACAACACAAAGCACCCACAAATAGTGAGTTTTATAATTACCCGATTAATGTATACACAGTCAACACCTTTATAAATGGGCTTATGGATATTATTTTATGGGCTAAAGATAGTATCGAAAAGAAATAGTATTCTAAAGAAATGCTCATGTTTGTATCATCAGTAGAATCAACTCGATGATCCTAGTAATCAATTCCATTAAAAAAAGGCTAAAAAATTAAAATTCTACCCTAAGATTGCAATCTTTTTCGCATTATTGCATTAAACCTTTTTGAAATTGTCAAAAAATCTAGTAATAATACCCACTTACAACGAAAGTGAAAATATTGAGAAGATCATACAAGCTGTTATGAATCTTGAAACTGGTTTTCATGTGTTGATCGTTGACGACAATTCCCCCGATGGCACCGCTACCATTGTAAAACAATTACAACAAACCTATCCCGATCGTTTATTCTTACAAGAGAGACAGGGTAAATTAGGATTAGGTACCGCTTACATCCTTGGTTTCAAATGGGCCTTGGAATCTACCTATGAGTACATATATGAGATGGATGCTGATTTTTCACATCCACCAGCTGATCTTGAACGATTAAAAGAAGCTTGTCAAAAAGAACGAGTAGGTGTCAGTGTGGGTTCTAGATATGTTAAAGGCGGAAAACTCGTGGATTGGCCATTGAGTCGTATTCTCATATCAAGAGGTGCCTCACTTTATGTACGCTTGCTTACCTTTATGCCAGTCAGTGATTCAACTGCTGGATTTGTATGTTATAAGAGAGCTTTTCTTGAAAAGTTAGACTTTGATAAAATCCAGTTCGTAGGTTATGCCTTTCAGATTGAAATGAAATTTGCTGCTTGGCAACTCGGTTTTGACATTGTTGAAATTCCCATTACGTTTAAAGACCGTGTAGAGGGTGTTTCGAAAATGAGCACTGCAATTTTTAATGAAGCGTTCTTTGGTGTGATGAAAATGAGGTGGAAAGGTTGGACGCAAAGTTATCTTCACCCTAAATCATCCATGTAAACATATCTTTTATGAGTTGGATAATCGTTCTTAGTCTATATTTTATTCTTCCTTTTGGAGGTATGACCAAACTGTTTGAAAAAGCTGGTGAGAATCCTTGGCATGCGCTCATACCAGGATACAATCTTTTTATTTGGACCAAGATCATTGATGCACCCAGATGGTACGTGATCTGGTGGCTTGTACCTATCGTCAACTTTTTTGTAGCTGCCGGAATGTTGATCGAGCTGAATAAATCATTCAAACGATATTCTTTTTGGGATAATACATTAGCTATTGTAACGCCTTTTATATGGTTACCCTTACTAGGCTTTATTCTCAAACCCGAATATGACCAAGCCACATGGCGATTAACAAAACAATTGAAACAGGCTTATAAAAAGGCTAGAAAAAATAAGGATGAAGCAGCCATCAGAAAATTAGATAAGGACAATCCATTTCCTCGGAAAACACTTATTCGTGAGTGGAGCGAATCGATAATTTTTGCTGTTTTTGCCGCACATTTTATTCGTATGTTTCTCATCGAAGCATATACCATTCCATCTGAATCCATGGAAAGTTCATTGCTAGTGGGTGATTTTCTATTTGTAAGTAAATTACATTATGGCTCGAGAATGCCTATGACGCCTTTAGCTTTCCCTTTAATTCACAATATGTTGCCTGGTAAAGGTTCCGAATCATACAGTACATTATTTACATGGGAATATAAGAGAGCACCTAAGATTCAAGATGTAGAACAATACGACCCTGTCGTTTTCAATTACCCTGAAGATGACACCGTCTACGGAGGCTTGTATAATGGGCAACCCTATCCATACCCCCAACAATATCACAATATTTTAAAACAGGTTGACCCAAGATATCGCGAGACCGAACGTAAACGTTTATTTCAACGAGATTTCTCAAGATTAGTCATTCGGCCTGTCGATAAACGTACTCACTATATCAAACGATGTGTAGCGTTGCCTGGACAAACCATTGAGATCAAAGCTGGTGTTCTATACGTGGATGGACAAACCAATCAAACCGTTCCAGGTATTCAATATGCCTATCGTTTTTTCACAAAAAGCAATGCGAATATTGACCTGACCAGTCTGGAAATGAATTACCAAGTTCAATTAACGACAACACAAAGTGGTCAACTCGTTTTTGCTTCCATGACTCCAACAGTTGCGAAGCAGATCGAAACAGATCTATCCCATCTGGTAGATAGTGTTCGTCGTGTGTTACGACCCAGTAACTTTTACGATAATGGTACCTTCCCATATAACGGCAAAAATTTCCCATGGAATATCGACTGGTACGGTCCGCTCGAAATACCATCAAAAGGGAAACCTATTACTTTAACTCTAGAAAATCTCCCCTTATATCGCCGGTTAATCTGCGCCTATGAAGGAAATGAATGTACTGTTTCAGATGGAACGATCATGATAAATGGTCAGCCAGCTGACTCCTACACACCGAAGATGAATTATTATTGGATGATGGGTGATAACCGGAATAACAGTGCCGACTCCAGATCGTGGGGTTTTGTCCCTGAAGATCACATCGTAGGTAAACCTTTATTTATTTGGTTATCTTTAAAGAACGGGGCAATGTTTGGTCCAAATGGTGGCATTCGTTGGGAACGTATGTTCAAAGGGGCTTCGGGTAAGAGTTCTTAAGGCTCCTGATCTACAAAAAAAGTAAACCATGTTTCTATTTCAGATTGGTTTTATCGATATCACTTTTTGGGACTTTTTGGATGTTACCATTGTTACATTCCTACTTTTTAGAGTGTACAAACTTCTAAAGGGTTCCATCGGCTTCAATATTTTTGTGGGTCTATTATTAATTTATGTAAGCTGGTGGGGTGTATCATTTTTAGATATGCCGTTACTTTCTTCGATTCTAGGACAGTTTGTAAGTGTTGGTATGATTGCCTTGTTGATTCTTTTCCAACCTGAAGCACGACGATTTTTAATCTATGTAGGTCAAGGTTCTTTTGAATCACGATTCAAATCGATCAACCGCATCTTCAAGCTGACCGGCATTTCCGATGAAAACAACCCTTTAAAAGAAAAACATATTCGCTCAATCGTACGTGCATTTGAACAACTCGCCCAAACAAAAACTGGTGCCTTAATGGTCATTGCCAACCAGACAAACCTTGAGGGATTATATAGTTCAGGAGTTGTTTTGAATGCTGACCTAAGCACGCAACTTTTGGTAAGTATTTTCAATAAAGATAGCCCACTACACGATGGTGCAATTATTGTCAATGGTCATAAGATAAGTGCTGCTTCTTGTGTTTTACCAGTCTCAAAAAATCCGACCATCCCTCAACAACTCGGTCTTCGTCATCGTGCTGCAATCGGAATTACAGAAAGCACAAATTTTGTTGCTTTTACAGTATCAGAGGAAAATGGAACAATATCCTACGCTCGAAACGGTCAGATCAATCAAGATATTTCACCTGATAGTATGCACAAACTGCTTCAAAAAATATTATTCAATCAAGCGAATGCTTGATCATGCATTCCTATGAAATTTATTCAACGAATAGTATCTGAATTGACAAAACCACTTCCTGGATTGGAGGTCCAATTACAGATGATGAATACAACCTTAGGTCGTGTACGTAAAGAAGCACAAAAACATATTAATGATAGTGCAAAGAAAGCGGCTGTTTTTTTATTGCTCTACCAAAAGGGTAATGAATGGTATACAGTTTTTATGCAACGACCCGAGTCCCCCTACCCGCACAGTAAACAGATCAGTTTTCCAGGTGGGCAATATGAGGATGCTGATAAAGAACTTATACAAACAGCTTTTCGTGAAACAGAGGAAGAATTCGGTATCCCTTGGCAAGAAATTCAACCACTCGGAAGATTATCGGATTTGTACATTCCAGTAAGTAACTTTTGGGTGCAACCTTTTGTAGGTTATTTACCCAGAGAACCTCTTTTTAAAATTGATACCAATGAAGTAGCCGCTCTTATCGAGGTACCTCTTTTAGCATTCTTCTCACATTCAAAACGTACAATACGAGATATTCAGATACATTCAGGTCATACTCTGAAAGATATGCCTTGTTACGTATTTGATGAGAAAATAATTTGGGGAGCTACTTCCATGATCCTTCATGAATTTTTACACATTTTGGAGGGGGCAGACCTTATGAATCTTCAGCATTAACCGATGTGAAAGCAGGCCATAACAAGAGCCAACTACCAATCATCAAAACACCTCCAAGTGGTGTTATCGGTCCGAGAACAGGTGCCAGATATGCAACACCCAAAAGTTCTCTTGTTGCAAGAATATATAAAGACCCGGAAAAAAATATGATACCAATTAAGGCACAATAATACGCTCTTTTTATCCATATATTAGGTTTGTATTGTCGACATAAATACAATGCTAACAGCATGACAGCATAGATCAAATGATACGATGAAGCCGTTTGAAAGATGGACATACTTTTTTCAGAAAGCATGGGTTTCAATACATGTGCTCCAAAGGCACCAAGAGCAACGGAGCTCATACCTATAAAAATCATACTACCTTTCATAATCTTACATTATTTTAGTAAGTCAAGTGACCTAATCCCTCTCTGATGATATCAGCCTCTCCATCTGTAAGATCAATAACCGTAGACGGAATATTCTTTCCAAAGCCTCCATCAAGAACGATATCAACCTGATGCTTATAGGTCTCATAGATCTCATACGGATCGGTCGGATAAGGCGTGTATTCATCATCGACGTTCGTAATGGAGGTAGATAAGATCGGATAATCTAAATGAGACAATAAGTTATCGATCATTTCGGAGTCTGGTATACGAATTCCAACTGTTTTCTTACGATTTTTCATCAATTTGGGTAAGCTATTACTCGCTTGAAAAATAAACGTGAATGGTCCCGGTAAATTTTTTCTTAGAAGTTTATAATTTGAATTAGAGATCGGCTTGGTAAAACTGGAGATCGTAGAAAAGTCCCTACAAATGAATGAAAAATTCGCTTTTTCTGGTTTGATCTGCTTGATCCGACAAATACGCTCTATAGCTTGCTTGTTTGTGATATCACATCCCAAACCATATAGGGTATCAGACGGATAAATGATGATAGCCCCATCTCTGATTGATTGAGCAACTCTTTTTATAGTCCTTTGATCAGGATTTTGTGGATTTATTTCTATAAGTTCTGCAGACATATTAAATCGTTATTTGACCTTTAAACACAGGTTGAGCGGGTCCGCAGAGCCAAATATCTGTAAAGGTTTGATTCGTTCTATGAAATTTGATTTGTAAAGCTCCTCCTTTCGTACGCACCTGAATACTATCATGAATTTCATCTCCAAATAACATAGCATGAACCAATGCACATGCTGTTGCTCCAGTACCGCATGATAGCGTTTCATCCTCTACCCCACGCTCGTAGGTTGCAATATCAATAATACTACTCCCTAAATGCTCAATAAAATTCACATTGATCCCATCGTGTTCAAATGGCGTACTGTAACGAATCTTTTTACCTTCAAGTAGTATATCCATATCGTGAAGATCATCCGTATAACGAACATAGTGAGGTGATCCTGTATCTAAAATATAGTCTTCACCTATTTTTTTGATCTGTTGTACATCATTCATTTTTAGAGATACGTCTTCCTTGATCTGCGCTAAATGTTCACCATCAACAGCCATAAATTCGACTGTATCACCATCAAAAACACCCTTTTGTTTTGCAAAATGTACAATACATCGTCCACCATTACCACACATACTACTTATTTGCCCATCTGCATTATGATAAACCATTTCAAAGGCAAGTGTAGCATGCTGGTTCAACAAGATCAAACCATCTGCGCCTACTCCGAATTTCCGATCACATAAAAGAGCAACCGATTTATGATCAATAGAATCATATCGATGATCTCGATTATCTAAAAGAATGAAATCATTCCCAGTGCCCTGATATTTTTCAAAGAAAACTTCCATGTTTGACCGTTCTCAAGTCGCTTATTTTTACGATATTGTAAATGTATGAAATTGAATACAAAAATACATGAAGCACTGCTTAATTTACAAACAAGCTTATCAATCCTATGAAACAAATCCATTTGATCGATGTAGAGTACCAAAACTTACTGCCTCTAACCTATACTCGACCAGTATCTGAAATACGTATCGGTATTACCACGATATTTGACAAATGGAAAGACGCTTTACAGTCGAATGTACATTATATAACGGCCATTCATCTTCAGGATAAATACCCTTCCAACTATGGTGATGATAATCTTTATATAAACAGTAGTCTGTTGCCTACACCTGATCTTATAGCTTTGATTGATCAACTTGCAGACAATAGTCAATTGATAAAAGATCAGCAAATTATAGCTTTTCGATGCCCTCAACAAATACTATATGATTCGTCTTTGCCTTCATTAACAATCCATCATACGGATATAGACCTCACTTATATAAAGTATCCTTGGCATATTTTTCAATGTAATGAAAAAGCTATACAACAAGATATCGAACAAGCTACAATCAGTCGTTCTAAAGAAATAAACGCCTCTAATACAATGATCGGAAATACCGATGATCTTTATGTTGATCCAAGTGTTGATATGAGCGCCGTCACATTGAACACCAAAACAGGACCGATTTACATTGGTAAGAACTGTACAATCATGGAAGGGTCAATGCTGAGAGGTCCTCTCGCTATTTGTGAGGGAGCAGTTGTTAAAATGGGAACAAAAATATATGGGGCAACCACAATCGGCCCCTATTCTAAAGTAGGCGGAGAACTTTCCAATGTTGTGATACAAGGATTTTCCAATAAGGGACACGATGGATATCTTGGTAATGCAGTTCTAGGTCAATGGTGCAATTTAGGTGCTGATACGAATGCTTCGAATCTAAAGAATAATTACAGTAATACTCGTGTTTGGAATTATTCAAAGCGTTCTTTTTTAGATACTCAGACACAGTTCTGTGGCTTGATCATGGGGGATCACTCTAAAACAGGTATTAATACGATGTTCAATACAGCTACGGTGGTGGGAGTCTCATGCAATATATACGGTGGTGACTTTCCAAGAAAATTCATTCCATCTTTTACATGGGGAAGCTCTAAGAATTTTCAGATCCACCAATTTAAGAAATCAATAGCTACAGCAAAAGCTGTCATGCAACGTAGAAATATCGCTCTAACGGAACAAGATGAAGCTATTTTAGCCGCTGTTTTTGATTTAAGCGCTTCTTACCGAACGAATAAATAAGAGGATATTAATCTTTTTAAGAAAATACAAAGTTATTTGATGGATGTTCCAATCGAGAAATTGGATAGCCCGATCAATGGAACATTAGAGATCATCATTCGTGATGGTCGATATGCGTTGGTATGTGGAAATGCGATCTACTCTTTTGAGGATAAATATTACAACTTTCGTATTGGTCTAGGTGCTTTAGATTTGACCTCATTGTTAGATAAACCGATTCTAGTATTAGGATGGGGGTTGGGAAGCATTCTTCAATTATTAGAGCAATCTTATTCGTCAATACCACTAGATATAACTGCCATTGAAAAGGACCCAACCGTTATTGAACTTTTCAATACCTTCATTCTAAGAGCTTGCAAGAATAAACCCAAAACGATCATAGACGACGCCGTAAGATTCTTGGAAAAAGATCGATCAATCTACAGCCTGATCATTATCGACATATTCATTGAAGACAACATACCAGAAACGATTCAGTCAAGAAGTTTCTTACAGAGTGTTTGTGATCGACTAGATGAAAATGGCCTAGTCATTTTCAATACATTGCAAAAAAATGAGGGTATTGAATCGGAATCCAATTCGGTCAAGCAC
>CAXQBA010000070.1:0-2116 GCA_964221885.1 Luminiphilus sp.
ATTTGCAATGAACGATAAAAATAGAAAATAGGGGTCTCAAGGAATGGTTAAAATCATCGCAATAGCAAATCAAAAAGGTGGGGTTGGTAAGACAACTACCTCCATCAATCTCGCTTCAAGTCTAGCATTACTCGATAAAAAAGTTCTTCTTATCGATGCTGATCCACAATCGAATTCAACTTCAGGATTAGGGGTTGACAGTGCTGAAGTAGCGTATAGTCTATATGATTGTCTGATAAATGAAGTAAACCCTATTGATGCCATAGTTCCTTCATCAGTAAAAGGATGTTATATTTTACCAGCTCATATCAATTTGGTTGGTGCTGAAATCGAGTTGATCAATCGTTTCAGACGTGAATATGTTTTAAGTAACATCATTGATAAGGTAAAAGAGGATTATCACTATATTATTATTGATTGTCTTCCATCCTTGGGTCTGGTTACAGTCAATGCGCTTACTGCTGCAAATTCAGTTATCGTGCCAGTCCAATGTGAGTATTTTGCCCTGGAAGGACTCGGTAAGCTTATGAATACGATACGTCAGGTGAAAACTCAACTAAATCCAGCACTGGATATTGAAGGTATCTTGTTATCTATGTATGATTCAAGATTACGTCTTGCTAAAGAAGTGGCGCTTGAAACAAAAAAATACTTTGGTGATCGTGTATTCAATACAATCATTCATAGAAATTCTAAGATTGCTGAAGCTCCTGGAGAAGGAAAGCCAGTAGCATTATACGATGCTCAGTCAAAGGGAGCTGTTAATTTTTTAAGTTTAGCTAATGAGGTTTTAGAGAAGAATAAAAACTGGTCTAACTAGAAAATCGAACGTATGGTTTTTAGTAGTTCCATTTTTCTATGTGTCTTTTTACCACTATTTCTCGTTTTTTATTTTTTAATAGATAAACGATTCAAAAATGGTTGGCTTCTTTTTTGTAGTATCCTTTTTTATGCTTGGGGTGCCCCTGTATTTGTTTATATTTTATTGATATCAACATTTATTGATTTCTATATCGTGCGTCAACTTTACAGGGAAAAGCAAATCAAGAAAAGAAAAAGATGGTTGATCATTTCAATCGGGTTGAATGTTGGTCTATTAGCTTATTTTAAATATGCTAATTTCTTTATTGAAAACCTGAATTCAATATTTATCTCAATGGGTTCAGAGCCTTTCTCCTGGCTGCCTGTTGTCCTACCTATAGGAATCTCTTTTTATACCTTTCAGACGTTGACCTATTCTATCGATGTATATAGAGGGGTCCATAAACCCCTTGATAGGGTGCAAGATTACATTTTGTATATCTGTATGTTTCCACAGTTGATAGCTGGACCAATTGTACGATTCAATACGATAGCTGATCAGATTACAAATCGGAAGGAAACCAACGATGACAGATGGTTAGGTTTTGTGCGTTTCTGTATCGGATTATCCAAGAAGGTCATTATAGCGAATACACTCGGTGCATCTGTAGATACGATCTTAGGTCCTGATGCATCAATGCTTGGTTTTAATTGGTCGAATATCGACAGTTTTACAGCTTGGTATTGTATTTTATGTTATACGTTTCAGATCTATTTTGATTTTTCAGGCTATTCAGATATGGCGATCGGCATAGGACGAATGATCGGATTTACATTTCCTGAAAATTTTGATAATCCTTACACGTCAAGATCTATTACTGAATTCTGGCGACGTTGGCATATCACTTTAGGTGCTTTTATGCGTGAATATCTTTACATACCACTTGGAGGTAGTCGTGTTCCCACAAAGCGTAGAATGTATGTGAACCTATGGTTTGTTTTTCTGGTGTCGGGTTTATGGCACGGTGCTTCATGGAATTTTGTATTGTGGGGTGTTTTTCATGGGCTTTTTTTAGTTCTTGAACGAGCCTTTTTGCAAAAAGTATTAGATCGATTACCTGGTTTAGTATCAGTTCTTTATTGTTTTTTTGTAGTGGTATTATCTTGGGTTATCTTCCGGATAGAAAGTATAGATCAGGCATGGATTTTTTACAGTAAAATGTTTTCATTTGAATTACTGGGTGTTGGAATGCAATATATACATCCTTCATCGCACTGGATGTTACTCATTGAGATCGGAAGAGCACACGTCTGA
>CAXQBA010000071.1:0-2531 GCA_964221885.1 Luminiphilus sp.
CTTTTACTTTTATACATGCCATTGGTGAACCAACGCTCACATAGGCCATCCTTTTTTCCATCTTTGTACTTGGCACGCATGATCAACGAACTATCAATAAAGACACAAATATGTCCGGTGATGAGTGTACTATCGGACCGTAGTGCCATAAGCCCATTCATTGAAATAGTTTCTTCTGAATCAAAGCAGGATTGAGTATACGAGAAAAATGGAACGAGTACGAATAAAATTAGAAGTAGGAACATAGTTGATTCATCTTGATGATACAAGTTAGTAAAATTAAAAAAACGAGTAAATGGATTTCACCATTTAATATCATTTTGATACGATATCAACAAGGAACATCATTTAAATATAATGCATATGGTTATTGAATGGTAAACGATTACGTATCACCAGTTTCGACATAAATGACGTTATTGAGGCGATCACTTTTTATTGTAAAAGATTATTTTCTGAAGAAAAGAAGGTAGTTTTTTTACCAATTGATTGAAACGTGGTAAATCTTTCAATGTATCAACGATGGAACGGAGCACATAGAGTCCCACAAAGACAGCATAGATAAACGCAAGGATAAGGCCAATAAGATTGGACTGGAATGTGAGTACATAAATAATCAAAAAGGAAACGATACTGATTGATAAGAGTTTTTTATTGATTGAATTCCAAGAAAAAGGAATAAAGCGTTTAAGCAATATGTACGTAACCAATAAAAGAATCAAGGTAGTTACACAAAAGGCTATGGCAATACCTACAAATCCAAAGAGATGATTGAACACATAGGTTAATAGAAGGTGTAAGACAAAGTAGATCCAAAAATTGATATTGATAAAGATCTTACCTTTTGATTTAGCCATGAAAACAAAGGCAAGGGGCCATTGAATTATTTGAAAAAAGCAGCCTGCTGTTAGCCAGAAAATAAGTGGAGTAGCAGCTAAGAAGGCACTCGAATAAGCAAGTATGATCGCATGCTTAGCAAACACAATTAGGAATAGAGATACGGGTAATCCTAGCAAAATACTGATCTGAATTTGGTCGTTTATGATCTGATTGAGTTGGCTTGGATCATCAGCGTGTTTAGATACACGAGGGTAGAAATCCATTTTAATGGTGTTCAGAATAAGTTGAACAACCTGTCGAGTGATAGCAGTTGCAGCTACAAAAATTCCGATCGTCTCTATGTCATATAACTCTAATAAAAGTACTCTCAATACATAGGGGAATGCTGCTAGAATAATACCGTCCAACATAAAGGCAAAACCCAGTTTATACACTTTTTTGATGATTTCCCATCGTTTTTCTTTGGATACGTCAGATTGTTTGGATCGTATTCCTCTCGAAAAGAAATAACTGAACAACATCATGATCAGATTTGAAACGAGTATTGCAACAATAATACCTTCATTCTTCAGGAGATAATACAATAGAACTGAAATGATAGAGGTAACCAACGCGCTAAACACTTGATATCGTGCTAAATTTCCAGTGAATTGAAAGGCTTGCATCAATGTTTGGTTCCCTCTAGCAACATAGCTCATGTAAATGGCAAACCCTAAAAGTAAGACATCCAATTGCATATCACTATCACCAAATGAGAGTTGGCTAATAGGCCCTGAGAATAGGACAAGTAAAACAATGACAACCAATCCGATGATAAAGGGAAGACGTCTCATCAGTCGGATCAATTCATTGACAATGCTTTTATTT
The DNA here is from genome assembly GCA_964221885.1 of Luminiphilus sp. GTDB lineage: Bacteria > Bacteroidota > Bacteroidia > Chitinophagales > Saprospiraceae > Aureispira. Next base: position 1,708 of record CAXQBA010000071.1, read on the forward strand.
TCTTTGCCTCTATGAAAAGAGATCTCACGCACTGAACTCATGAAGATACCCATTTCAGTAACCGTAGAGCTTAACATGAAAATGGATGTCAAAATTCCAAAAATCCCTATTCCAAGAGGTCCTAGTAGGATTGCCATGAATTTAACCCGTACGAGGTTGATGATAATATTGATAAACATGGAACCTCCAAGTACCGTTGTGGACTTGAGCATATTTCCAAAAGAGGAGGAGGTGGTTGGTTTATCAGTCAATTTTAGTCGTATAGGAAGCTATCCTTTACTATACCTATATTTTGGTCTAAATGTTACTGATATATATCAATATGCGTATCAAAAAAATGAAAAGAAATAGGAATTATTATAATTCATTGTATTTCTTGGCATTTCCCTTAGATTTTTCAATCGGATATTTTTCTTTATTCAAGGCGATTTTTGCCATCATGATATCTGTTAAATCCCAACCATAATGATCTAAAAGTAAGAAAGCATACGCAAAAACATCTGCCAATTCCTCTTTTACATCTGTAATATTTGCTTCGTCATCTGTTTTCCATAAGAAACATTCAAGTAACTCACTGCTTTCAATGGAAAGTGCGAGAGATAGATCTTTTGGTGTATGATATTTTGCCCAGTCTCTTTCTTCCCTGAAAGATACCAATGCCTCTATAATCTGATCGATTTTTTCTTTTTTCAACTGAATAAAGGTTTAATGTTGCAATAAATATAGCATGTTCAAAACATAAAAAAGCCCAGCAAATATAGGAATTGAAGTGTTTTTGAATTGTTAAAACTTCAAAATGAATCATTTTCAAATTCAGATTAATG
>CAXQBA010000072.1:0-14396 GCA_964221885.1 Luminiphilus sp.
TATTTATTTACGGCGTACGAACGGTACGTTTTATTAAAAAAATAGTACATTTGCTTTTTCATGTAGGCAAAAATAGGTCAGTACTATTTTTTAATCTAAACCAACTATAATAGATGTCATCACAAAAAGATAGCGGATTGGATATTGATCTGGGTAATGCATGTTCAAAAGATGCTTTTTCGTGGGCAAAAAAGACCTTTGTCAATCGCCAAAACAAAGCAGGGCAGACTTCGCTAGATGTAGATGGTGTATTTTCCAACTTATTAGATTTTAATGGGCAACGTATCGGAATTGCTTCAGATGGGATCGGAACTAAAATTGAGTTAGCAGAACGTACTCAAATTTACGATTCATTAGGATATGACCTAGTAGCTATGGTGGCTGATGATCTCATTACAGCTGGTTTTCAACCTTGCACAATCTCTAATATCATCGATGTTGATAAGCTTGAAAGATCGATCATTAATGATTTGATGAAAGGATTACATGATGCATGTAATGTAGCTGGTATGAGTATATCCGGTGGCGAGATCGCTGAATTGGGAGGTCGTATAGCTGGCTATGGAGATCGAATGCACTTTAATTGGTGTTCAACAGCGGTAGGAATTCTTCCAGACGAATTATCCTCACCGATAGATGGTTCTACGATTCAAAAAGGAGATACGGTATTATCAGTTCGATCTCAAGGTTTTCGTAGCAATGGATTTTCTTTGATACGACGTATTCTCAAGGAAGAATTAGGTGACAAATGGCATGATGATCAATACAATGAGAGCATGACATGGGGAGAGGTTCTTTTAACGCCATCATTAATATATACACCACTTATTAATCAACTCGTAGCTGAATCACTAGAGTTAAAAGGTGTGGTTCACGTAACAGGAGGAGGCGTTGCAGATAATTTCTCACGTGTTCTTAAAGTTAATGAATTGGGAGCAACATTGGATCATTTACATGAACCACTTCCGGTGATGCATCGACTTATAGAAATGGGTCAAGTCCGCTATGAGGATGCATACCTTTATTGGAATATGGGAAATGGGCTATTGATCGTTTGTGATCCGTCCGAGCAAGATAAGATAATCAGTCATGGTTTAAAAAGTGGCTATACAATACAAAAGGCGGGAGAAGTCACCACGGGGAGACAGATTTCGTTACAAGTGGGAAAAACAAAAACAAATATTACTCATAATTATTAATTGGAATAAGACTGTCAACGAATGACAGTCTTTTCACTTTATATCATAATTTATGAAAAAATATACTTCAAGAATTATCGGTACAGGTTCAGTATTACCTAGTGTTAAAAAAGCAAATAGTGCTTTTTGGAGTAATGAGTTCTTTGGCAAGAATCAATCACCACTTGAAAAATCGAATCAGGATATAACAGATAAATTCGAAGAAGTAGCTGGCATCGTTGAGCGTCGTGTGGCTAAGAAAGAGATCAATACTTCTGATCTTGGAGCAGAGGCAGCTAGAATAGCCATTGAAGATGCCGGTATTGATAAGGAAACTATTGATTATATTATTGTAGCGCATAATTTTGGCGATGTACATTGGGGAGGTATTCAATCCGACCTTTTACCGAATTTAGGTGCCAAAGTGAAACAGCGATTAGGAATAAAAAATTCCCGATGTGTAGCGTATGATATTTTATTTGGTTGCCCCTCCTGGGTTCAGGCATTCATTCAAGCTGATTATTATCTACAATCAGGCGATGTGAATCGAATTTTAGTAGTTGGTGCAGATACGGTTTCACGAATGACCGATCCACATGACATCGATGGTATGCTCTTCGCTGATGGTGCTGGTGCTGCTGTTTTAGAAAGAATGGATTTTGACCCAGCTAATCCAAATGGGTTATTAGCCCATCTTACAGTATCGGATTGTTTGTCTGAGGCTGATTATTTAAAAATGGCAGAGTCATTGGATCCTAATACAGATGGAGAGTATATCCGAATGAATGGTAAGGGCGTATTTCGCTATGCAGTTACAAAAGTTCCTGAGGCCATAAATGAATGTTTGGAAAAAGCTTCATTGACCCTCGAAGACGTAGATCGTTTTATGATGCATCAAGCAAACGTAAAAATGAATAATATCATTATGCGTCGACTGTACGAAATGAATGGTCACAAAAATTTTCCAGAGGAGATGATGCCACTTGTAGTGCATAAACTAGGTAATAGCTCAGCAGCTACGGTTCCCACCATTTTAGATCTGGTACGTAAGGGGATTTTAGATAATCAATCCATTCAGATAGGAGATGTTCTGGTTTTTGCCTCGGTTGGTGCAGGTATGCATGCCAATTGTATTGTTTATAAACACATTTAAAGATTAGTGTAATGAATTCGTCTATTCAATTAGTTCTTAAACCACACATTAAAGACGTAAAAGGTATCCGGGTTCAAAAGCAATGTCTGGATCAATTAGGAATTGAAACGGGGGCTGTGAAAAGTTCTTCTTTTTTCTTGATTGATTACCCAGCTTCAGAAGATGCAATTCATTCATATGCGAAAGATTGCATTCTAGATATTGTTACAGATGAGGTCTTAGTTAATGAAATCTATCAATCTACCATTTACAAATCGTTTATAGCTGTCGCTCAATTACCAGGGGTAACGGATGATGAAGGTATTTCTGCTCAAATGGCCTGGGTTGACTATTTCAACAAGGAGGCAGATGTCAATACGCAGCATATTTTTTCTCAGAAAGTATATTATTTTGAAAATCATATACCTGAAGAAGCATTACAAAAGATCGCTGTGCGATTGCTAGGAAACCCATTAATTAATAAATTTTCTATCGGTCACTCTGACAATAGTGGTATTTTTAATTGGGAACCGTATATGCCTAAAGTTATTATGACAGCAGACGATACGGTCAATTTGATTAATATTGATCTGTCTGATGATGCATTGGTCAAATTATCTAAGGAAATGGTTCTTGCCCTTAACCTGCAAGAGATGAAGGCTATTGTTGATCACTATAATGATCCGTCCATTATTGCTGACAGAGAACAAAAAGGTCTGTCAAAACAACCGACAGACTGTGAAATGGAGATACTCGGTCAGACTTGGTCAGAGCATTGTAAGCATAAAGAATTCAACGCAATCATACACTATAAAAATAAAGAGACTGGCGAGGAAATCACCATTAATTCATTATTCAAGACGTTTATTAAAGGCACCACTTCAGTTGTACAATCCTCTCTAGAGGAAAATAAGAATGATTGGCTGGTCAAAGTGTTTTCAGACAATGCTGGGGTTGTAAAAGCTACGGATGACCGTTTGTTTGTTTGGAAAGTTGAAACGCATAATTCTCCATCTGCTTTGGATCCATATGGTGGAGCAATCACTGGGATTCTTGGTAACAACAGAGATCCTTTAGGGACAGGTGTTGGTGGAGGTAAGCTATTGTTCAATACAAATGTTCTATGTTTTGGTCCACCTAGTTACGATAAGCCGTTATTGAAAGGGCAATTACATCCTCGACAAATAATGGAAGGAGTTGTTTCAGGAATTGAAGATGGAGGAAACAAATCAGGTGTTCCTACGGTAAATGGTTCGATTGTATTTGACGAACGATACAGTGGTAAACCATTAGTGTATTGTGGAACTGGTGCTTTAATGCCCTATGACTATAATGGTAAAGCTTCTTGGGAAAAACCGATTGATCATGGCGATCGAATTCTAGTAGTTGGCGGAAGGGTTGGTAAAGATGGCATCCATGGAGCAACCTTCTCATCCATTGAGATCGATGAGCACTCACCATCTTCAGCTGTTCAGATTGGTTCGCCGATCACTCAAAAGAAAGTAAGTGACTTTATGGTCAAGGCCTGTGCTCTGGGATTGGTCAAATGTAGCACGGACAATGGGGCAGGTGGATTATCCTCGTCTATTGGCGAATTGGCTACTATTTCAGGTGGTGCAATAGTTCAGTTGGATCGAGTACCTTTAAAATATGCAGGATTAAAGCCTTGGGAGATCTTTGTATCTGAATCACAGGAAAGAATGTCGTTGGTGATCGAACAGGATTGTGTAGAGCCTCTAATGAATTTAGCGAAAGATATGGAGGTGGAATTGACCGATATTGGTTCATTTACGAATTCTGGATATCTGGATGTTCGGTTTGGAACTAAACAGGTTGCCTATTTGCAAATGGATTTTCTACATGAAGGGGTGCCTCAGAAAATAATGTATGCTGAATGGGAAAAACCGGTTCTTAAAGAGCCCAAGTTACATATTGATAATCACGAGTCGATCTTAAAAGATCTTTTAGGTTCGTTGAATATATGTTCTAGAGAATCAATTATCAGACAGTATGATCATGAGGTAAAAGGTCGTACAATTATCAAGCCTTTGATGGGTGAGCGAGGCACTTCTCCTCAAGATGCAGCTGTTATGCGATTTGGATTTGATAGTTTCGAGGGTGTTGCTGTATCCAATGGAATTTTGCCAAGGTATGGAGATATTGATGCCTATGAGATGTCAGCAGGTGCATTTGATGAAGCTGTTCGTCAAATTATATCTGTAGGTGGAACGCTACCGAACTTGTCAGCAAATGATGGTGTATTCTGGTCGGTTAATGATAATTTCTGTGTGCCTGATTCAGAATTTCACCCTGAGAATAATCCTGACGGTAAGATGAAATTGGCAAAGTTGGTTCAAATGTGTCAGGGACTTTATGATATGGCAACATATTTTGATATTCCCCTTACTTCTGGAAAGGATTCAATGAAAAATGATTTCAAAGCAGAAGGGGTTAAAATATCGGTGCCGCCCACTATTTTGTATTCAATGACAGCCAAGGTAAACGATGTTCGAAATACCATTACATCTGATTTTAAAAAAGCAGGTGATATTGTGTATCAACTAGGTGAAACCTACAACGAGCTTGGTGCATCTGAATTATATAAATTATTTGGTGTTCTCGGTGCAAATGTTCCTGTGGTTAGAAAAGAAAAAGCCAAAGAACTATATATAAGTTGTACAAATGCCAATAAAGATCGTCTCATATTATCGAGTCATGATATGTCTGATGGTGGATTGGTTGTCACATTAGCAGAGTCATGTATCGGTACATCACTAGGAGTTGATATCGATTTAAAAGGATTGAATAGCCAATTGGATGATGCTACACTTATGTATGCTGAATCGCATTCACGTTTCATCGTATCTGTATCACCAGAGAACGTAGCTGCTTTTGAGGCTGTTATGAAAAACAGAGCGTACAAGATCGGGGTTGTCACTCAAACTCCGTCGCTAGTTATCAGAAGTGGTGGAACGACTATACTTAATGTTGCTGTATCTGAATTAGAAGAATCTTGGAAAAATGGGCTTGTCCTTTAAATAGAAATAATATGGTTAAAGCACTTGTAATTACAGGTTTTGGTATCAATTGTGAAGAGGAAATGTCGGCAGCCTTTGAATTGGCTGGCGCAAAAGCAACGATAGTCCACCTCAATGAGATACTACAAGAGGACGTATCAATTCACGATTTTGATATATTAAGTTTCCCAGGAGGGTTTTCATTTGGAGATGATTTGGCCTCTGGAAAAGTAATGGCTAATAAAATAAAATATAAGCGCCTACCAAGTGGTGGTGTATTGATCGATGAGATCAAATTGTTTCTTTCAAATGGTCATTTCATCATTGGTGTTTGTAACGGATTCCAAATGTTAGTACGTATGGGGCTTTTACCTAATCTTGGGTTGCAATTTGAACCACAGGCTACCCTAAGTAACAATAACTCAGCTAAGTTTGAAGATCGTTGGGTAAAATGTTTGGTGAATCCGAAATCAAAATCACCATTTTTAAAAGGTGTAAGCCATATCGATCTACCTGCTCGTCACGGCGAGGGAAAATTAATTTTCATAGATGAAGAAGTGAAAGAACAGATTGAGCAAGGAGCATTGAATTGTATGTCATATTGTTCACCAGATGGGACCCCCACGGACGAGTATCCTTACAACCCAAATGGAGCAGAATTGAATTGTGCTGGATTGATCAGTACAGATGGTCAGGTCTTTGGGTTGATGCCTCATCCTGAGGCTTTTCTTAGTAAATATAATCATCCTAATTGGGCGAATATGAAACGAAATAGTGATTCATTCAATGAAGAAGGGGATGGATTGGTCTTTTTTAAAAATATTGTTGAACACATACAAACGAAAACCACATAAACTACTTGTATACCATGCAACTTATACCTATTAAACGCGCATTGATTAGTGTCTCTGATAAAACAGGAGTTGTCGAATTAGCACAATACTTATCTTCGATAGGATGTGAGATCATTTCTACTGGAGGTACTCGAAGAAAATTAACAGAGGCTGGCATTGATACGATCGAAATATCTGAGGTTACGGGTAATCCCGAAGCTTTTGGTGGTCGTATGAAAACCATATCATTCAATATAGAGTCAGCTTTATTGTTTGACCGAGTCAAAGATAAAGAAGAGGCACAATCTTTACAGATCGAATCGATCGATCTTGTTGTATGTAATTTATATCCATTTAAGAAAGTATTAGAGAGTGGTGGAGATTTTGATATGTTGATTGAGAATATCGACATTGGTGGACCAACTATGATTCGTGCTGCGGCTAAGAACTTCAAATATGTAACAACGCTTACCTCTCCAGACGATTATGAGCCTTTTATGGAACATCTAAAGGAAAATCAGTTAGCTTCAGCAATCGATTTTAGACAACGACTCATGACAAAAGCTTTTAACCATACTGCTGACTATGATGCATTGATCGCTGAAACTATGGATGGATCTGTGGGAGTGCATTCAAAACGATTAGCATTCACGAATGGCAAGGAATTACGCTATGGTGAAAATAGCCATCAATCTGCATTGAGCTACGATCAAGTAACTGATCAAAGTGGACTCGCAGGAATGAAAGTTTTACATGGTAAAGCCTTATCCTTTAATAATTTATTGGATATAAATGGAGCATTAGAGGCTATAAAGATGTGCAATGGAACAGCTTGTTCTGTTATTAAACACTCGAACCCCTGTGGATTGAGCATCTGTGATGATCAAAGAAGGGCACTCGAGCTAGCTTGGGCAGGTGATCCGATATCTGCTTTCGGTTCTATTATCGCTTTCAATACAAAGGTAAATCTTGACACTGTGACTTTTTTCGGATTGGATGAAGCGGATAGATCGAAACGTAAATTCGTTGAAGTGGTTATTGCACCCGCTTACGATGAGGACGCTTTAGATTATTTACGATTACACAAAAACTTGAGGATCATTATTTTTGATGTGTCAAGTCTATCTGATTTTAACGATTATAGATTCTTGAATGGCATTTTACTAGCTCAAGATCCTGATATCAACTTACATGATAAAATGGAAGTTGTTACCACTAAGCAAGTTGATGTTCAGGGCCAAATACCTGTTGTTGAATTTGGATTACAAGCAATCAAAACCATTAAATCAAATTCAATCGTTATTGTACGATCCATTGAGAGTGGATATCAACTTTTGGGTATGGGGGCAGGACAACCTAACCGTTTGATTGCTACACAACTTGCTATTGAAAAAGCTACACAGAATTTAAAAAACGAATATAATGGATCACCGGATGGTTGGGATGATTACAGATCAGAACAATTGGCTAATGCTTGGTTGATTTCCGATGCTTTTTTTCCGTTCCCTGACAATGTAGAGTTGGCTGCAAGTAAAGGTATCAGGCAAATTGTTCAACCTGGTGGCTCGATAAAAGATAAACAAGTGATAGACGCTTGTGATACACTGGGTGTATCAATGATTTTCACGGGATTACGTCATTTCAAACATTAAAATTAAAACAGGATGGATTGTCTAACGTCATTCATTACACCACAGCTTGAAACCATTCATGTTGGTAAAGTACGCGATAGTGTTCGGATCAATGATGCGACACGTCTTATTGTAGTCACAGATCGTATTTCTGCTTTCAATAAAAAAATAAAAACACCTATTCCTCATAAAGGGGCTGTATTGAATAGTATTGCTAATTTTTGGTTTTCACAAACCAAGCATATTATTGATAATCATGTTATTAAGCAGATTGATGATAGTATGACATTAGTAAAGGAAGCAACTCCAATTCGTGTTGAAATGGTTGTTAGAGGGTATTTGACGGGATCTATGTGGCGTGGTTATGAATCGGGAAAACGTGCCTTTAGTGGTACTGTAGTACCCGACGGACTTGTTAAGAATCAAGCTTTTGAACAGCCTATTTTGACTCCAACAACTAAGGACGATGATGATACGGAAATAAATGAGGAGCAGATTATTCAGGCTGGATTAGTATCTGACGATATGTATCAACTTATGAAAGAGAAGGCATTGGCACTTTTTTCATTTGGATCCTCTTATCTTCTAGAACGTGGAATCGTTTTGGTTGATACAAAATACGAATTTGGTATTTTAGACGGTGAATTGACCTTGATCGATGAGATGCATACACCTGATTCGTCTCGCTTTTGGTCAAAAGAGGATTATGATTCTAATCCTTCGACGGCTGAACAGATTGATAAAGAATTTGTACGTCAATGGATGTTAGCAAACAAGATTGATGGTGAAGTTCCAACGGTTCTCAGTGATGAGGTTGTCGTTGAAACCAGTAAGAGATACAGAGAAATCCTCAAGATTGTAACAGGTTCTGCTTATCAAGTACCTCATGAATCAGCAAAAGAACGAATGTTGAAAAACTTGTGTGCTAACGATCTGATGTATCCAACTACCATTCACATTGTTCATGCATCAGGCACAGATTCCGAATTTATAAACAGAATCGAAGGGCAGTGTAAGAATAATAAAATGGCAACGAATAGAGTTGCAGAAAGTGCATCAACCTATGCTGATGTATCTGTTTATGTAAATTCCTTGGATCACCCAATCGTATTAGCAATAGGTGTTCAAGATGATCTTCAGTCTTCACTTAAGAACCTAGGATTGCCATTGATCACTGCAACAACTGATGATACGATAGAAGATATAATGACACGATTGGGTAAAGTAGTTCAATAAATTGAATTGCTTTGCTTTTGAAACAACCAAAACTGTATAAATAGAATGGATATGATGACGGATGCAATTTCACCTTTAGATGGAAGATATCGTACGAAAGTAGATGCACTTCGAGGTTATTTTTCTGAAAAGGGTTTAATGTATTATCGATGTAAATTGGAATTGCTGTACATTTTAGCTTTAGATGAAACAGGATTATTCGAACCGTTGAATGATGATGAAAAATCAAATATAAATGATTGCATCAACCAGTTCACAGATGCTGACTATTTACGGATTAAAGAGATAGAATCTGTTACAAACCACGATGTAAAAGCCTGCGAGATATTTTTACGAGAGCGCACGGGGCTTCGTGACGTGAATATGATACATTTTGCATTAACCTCTGAGGATGCGAATAATATGGCGTACACGTTCATGTTGAAGGATTATCTTCATGAGGTGCAGTTGCCTCAGATCGAATTACTGCTTCAAAAACTGGTTGAATTGGCTAAAAATTGGCGAGAAATACCTTTTCCTTGTCGTACACACGGTCAAAAAGCGTCCCCATCAACAGCTGGTAAAGAAATAGCTGTTTTCGTTAATCGAATCACCCGCATTTATGCACAGCTAAAGGCATTCACTTTTTATGGAAAGTTGAATGGTGCCGTTGGAAATTATTCGGCCATGTTAGCTGCTTTTCCTGAATTTGATTGGTTGAATTTTTCACATAAATTATTAGAAAGTCAAGGCATCGCACCTAATTTAGCTACCACTCAGATAGAGGATCATGATACATGGGCAACGTATTTTAATCTTACGAGACAGCTCAATAATATTGTCATGGATCTGGATGTGGATTGTTGGTTATATATATCAAAAGACCTGTTCTCCGAGAAAGTAAATGATCAGGAAGTAGGGTCTTCAACAATGCCCCATAAAGTCAATCCGATCAACTTTGAAAATAGTGAAGGTAATCTAATGTTAGCGAATGGCATGTTAGGTGTTCTTTCTGATAAACTCTGCCGGTCGAGAATGCAGCGCGACTTATCAGACTCAACAGTGGAACGTAATATGGGTGTTGCGTTGGGGCATTCATCATTAGGGATCGTTGAAGTTATGAGAGGGCTCAATAAATTGCAAATCAATGCTGATCGGTGTATAGCTGAGTTGAATGATAGTCCTGAATTGTTGGCTGAACCTATCCAAACGGTTCTGAAAACGGTAGGTGTTTCGGATCCATACACTTTACTCAAAAAAGCATCAAGAGGTCAAAAACCTACTCGTGAGATATTAATGGATCTAGTCGCCGGTCTTGATATTTCAGAATCTGTAAAAGAACGTATTTATGCGATGGAGACTAAAGATTATATTGGTGATGCACATCGTATCTGTGACTTGACAATCGCTTATTGTAAAAATGAAATCGAAAAATAGAAAACCATGAAATTTGCCGTAATTGGTTCAGGAGGTAGAGAGCATGCCATTTGTTGGAAACTAGCTCAGACATTGGGTGAAAAAAATGTCTACTGCTTACCTGGTAATGGGGGTATTCCCAATAGTGTTTCGATTGATACGAACTCTTTTGAAGCAATTGAGGGGTTTTGTAATGAGCATGAGATCGATTATATTTTTGTAGGACCAGAACAACCTCTTTCAGAGGGAATCGTCGATTATTTCAGACAAAGAAATATTGCGGTTTTTGGACCAACAAAACAAGCGGCTCAATTAGAAGGTTCAAAGATTTTTTCTAAAAATTTCATGCAAAAATATGGTGTATCAACAGCACCTTTTAAGACCTTTACATCTGTTCATGACGCTTTGGATCTCATCCACGAAAAGAAAGGGGATCTTGTTGTCAAATATGACGGCTTGGCTGCTGGAAAAGGTGTCTGGGTCTGTAGTTCTATCGATGAAGCCATGGAGGCTATGAATGAATTAGAACAAGGGTATGGTTCGAATTGTCGTTTTTTGATTGAAGATAAAGTTATCGGTGATGAAATATCAATAATTGGATTCACAGATGGAGAAACGATCAAATTATTATTACCATCCCAGGATCATAAACAACTATTAGAAGGAGATAAGGGACCCAATACAGGTGGTATGGGTGTGATTTGTCCAGTCCCTTTTTGGAATGATCAATTACATGATCAGATTCAGTCACAAATCGTTAATCCAACATTACGAGGTATAGCAGCCGAAAATATGGATTACAAGGGTATTATCTATTTTGGGATCATGATGGGTAAGGATGGACCCAGTCTATTGGAATATAATGTTCGATTCGGAGATCCTGAGACAGAAGTACTTTTGCCATCATTAAAAACAGATCTGTCCGATATTATAGTACGATGTTTGGATGGAACATTAGGAGAGATTGAGTTGGAGTTTGAGGATGGTTATTTTGTTGATGTAGTTATGGTGAGTGGTGGGTATCCTAAAGCTTATAAGAAAGGATATCAGATAGAGGGATTAGAATCAACAGAGGCATTGGTTTTTCATGCAGGTACAAAGAGATTGGAGGGTGCATACTTGACCAATGGTGGGCGTGTTTTGAATATCATTGGACAAGATGAACATTTAGAGAAGGCTATAGAGAAAGCCTACGCAGCATGTGCGGAAATACATTTTAAAGATTCATTTTGTCGTAAAGACATTGGAAAAAGAGTGTATAAGTTTTTCTGATGGAAAATAAACCAAAAAGACTGATCATATTTATATCTGGTAGGGGTTCCAATATGGAGGCAATCATGGACGCCTGCGAAGATGGTGTTTTGAAAGGACTGGCTCATGTTGTATGCGTTTATTCTAACAGAATACATGCTGAGGGTTTAGCTAAGGCTAGGGAACGAGGAATTGATACTTTTTGCATATCCTCATTTAAAAAAGAACGAGCTGCTTATGATAAAGAGGTCCTAAGATGGTTAAATGGACAAACATTTGATTATATTATATTGGCGGGATATATGCGGGTGATGAGTGATTTTTTAGTTAAGGAATTTCCAAAGAAGATCATTAATATTCATCCAGCGGATACGTTGGTTCATCAGGGGTTAGGTGCATATCAATGGGCTTTTGATAATCAATTGACCGAAACAAAGATAACGGTACATTTTGTAGATGAAGGGTTAGATACAGGAGCGATCATTGCTCAGAAAAATGTACCGTTGGTTCATATTGAAACCATTGATGACGTAAGAAATCAAGGGTTAGCCATTGAACATGAATTTTATAGCGAAGCAATTAAATTATTAATAACAAAACCGCAAGGTTAAACAGTAGATACTATGTGTGGAATTGTAGGATTTATTGGAAAAGAAAAGATCGTTTACGACCTACTAATGGGTTTAACAGCCTTACAACATAGAGGTCAGGATGCAGCAGGAATAACAACCTTCGAGCACCTGTTCCATGAAAAAAAGGGATTGGGTCTTGTCAATAATGTATTTCAGGAAAAGCATATGAAGCGTTTGAAGGGGCACATTGGCATTGGTCATGTTCGTTATACAACACATGGCTCTAATGAGTTGAAAAATGCACAACCGATTAGTACAAATTATCCCTTCGGTATTTCGATGTGTCACAATGGGAACATTACTAATTTCGATGAGATCAGTAAACGATTGTATGAAGAATATCATATTCTACCGAATACGACTAATGACTTGGAGCTAATCTTATATACATTAGTTTCAGAACTTCGTACTAAACCTTTAGATAAAATATCAACAGATGATATTTTTGATGCAGTTAGAGCTACACAGGAATCCGTCCACGGTGCCTATTCTGCAGTGGCGATCATTGCTAATTATGGTTTATTGGCATTCTGTGATCCAATGGGTATTCGTCCAATGATATTAGGCCGTAAAAAGTCTGGCGATAAATATGTGTATGGAGTTGCCTCTGAGACTGTTTGTTTCGATCATTTGGATTATGAAGTTGTACGAGATCTTCTTCCAGGTGAAATGGTATTTATTGATAATGACGGTAATCTATTCAGCCGGAAAGGAAACGTTGAAAAACAAACATTCTGTGTGTTTGAATTTATCTATTTTGCACGTGAGGACTCCACGATTCACACTCGTTTGGTAGCTGGACAACGTGTTAAGATGGGGCGAAGTCTGGCTAAAAAAGTAATAGAAAAAGGATTAGAACCTGATATGGTCATTGATGTTCCAACATCTGGTTATTTTGCAGCATCTGGGCTCGCTGAAGAATTAGGGGTGCCGCATCGAAGAGGTCTAGTAAAGAGTAATTATATTGGTCGTAGTTTCATTTCCTCAAAGCAATCCGAACGTGAAAATATAGTAAAACGGAAATTAAATCCGATACGAAAAACTGTTGAGGGTAAGAAAATAGCTGTTGTCGATGATTCAATTGTTCGTGGAACAACATCTAGACGAATTGTTAAAATATTGAAAGAGGCTGGTGCTGAGGAGATTTATTTTATTTCAGCTGCTCCTCCAATAACACATCCTTGTATATATGGGATCGACATGTCAGTTACAACAGAGTTGATCGCAGCGAATATGACGGAAGAGGAGATTTGTAATTACATGGGTGCAGATGCTGTCGTCTATCAATCTTTAGAAACTTTGAAACAACAATTTGAGGAACTAGGTCTATCAACTTGTATGGCTTGTCTCTCAGGTGATTACCCAACAAAGAATGCGACAGAAGCCCTACAACTTATAGAAAAGGAACGTTTGGCCTCGAAAGGGAAGAAAGGCTGAACGATCACCCCAATGCGTGGTTTGATGTTATATGGCATTGTTTTTTACTATTCTATTTCAACTTTCAGCTGCATATTTCTATGCTAGTCTGATAGTTGTCGTTTTTTCGTATCGTTTTAATGCGCCAACTTTACGTTTATTTAGCAATCGATTATTAATACTTTATGCCATATACTGGTTGGTCTTATGTATTACAGAGTGGCCTAACGTAATTCAAAACGGCTTTAGCATTGCTATTCTTCTCGAGTTTTTATTGAGAAACATACACCTTATTTTGGTACTACCATTGTTTAAGCGTTCCATAGCGCAATCGATCAGCTATACCATATTGTTGATATTATTTATCAATCCCTGGCGGGAATCTATTCAAAATTGGTTGGTAGGTTCAATGTATCATGTATTGGGTGAAACATCCATTGTGTCAATTCAATCGGGTGGTCTTTTCCTTATGGACCATTGGAATATTGCTTTGATGATTTTGATCTGTATCCATTTATTTATGGTATTTCATTTTTATAACCGTAGATCTCTGAATTCTAAGATGGAGTAATTATATGTTTGCTTGATCAGAATGGTAGAACCAGGTTATTTTTATTAATTTGAAAATAAAAACATGAAACGTATCAAGAATTTTGATGAGTATCTAGAAGTATA
>CAXQBA010000073.1:0-9635 GCA_964221885.1 Luminiphilus sp.
ACCATCCGTGATCTTGAAACAATTATCGAATAAGTTTTGAGCTAATACATCAGCTTCGACCAACTCACGCAAACTTGGACATGGATAATCTGGTATATTAGGCACCCATACCACTCCTGAGATCATCTCATTGGTACGTCCTGGTAAGAGTACAAATGGACCTGACGTATGCAGAAACCGCTGATCTAAAACTGATAGACTCTCACTACACATTGACCATACACCCCCCCCTGATTCATCAGGGAAACTTGGAAAGACATAGGGTGTCGGATCAGCTGTTGAATTGTTAGGATCATATCCATCACCACCAGCCGTAATAGGCGTTCCATTCGGCCAATATCCAGAGATCAAACGGTAATAACCTAATGCAGATTGTGGATCACCTTTCGGATCTGAACCACTATTGATGTGATACTGGAACGAAGATAAACCGATCTGGTTACCCGCTGAATCTAACGGTCCTCTAAAATAATCAACACCTAGAGCCGGAACATTTGCACCATACCCAGGTACACCACCTGTACCACAAGGATTATCATCATTTGCATCAGAGTTGTAAACATATCCCATACCCGTCAGCGTATCACAACCGATATAATCATCAGAATAACATCCTAAATCAGGATCTGTCCACAATGAGAAATATGTATCAGTTAATGCTAATTTATTTCGGTTGATCAATTTATAGCGGTAAAAGGTCATGTCATTGATCGCATCCGTTGTACGATACCCAAAAGCGGTAACTTGGACTTCCATTTTCATGGATAAACCGTTGGTTTGAGTATGTAGATTACCGTTATCGTTATACACCCACCAGGTCATTTGATCCGCATAGACAGGATTGTTATAATTAAAACTCTCACAACCAGTCACTTCGATGATCGGATGATCACCATCATATGGGTTGTAAACGCCATCATTATTCGCATCAATAAATGGTGCTAAATCCTGATTGTATTCTTCGATCGGAAATCCGTTTAATGAAGCAAAGTGAGGATTACCACGCCCTGGCCACCCCAATAAACCTTTAGAAGGGGTTGACTGAACACCTGGGTTTAATGGATCTAAGAAATCAGCACGCAAGGATGTGATATCATCACCAAAAACAGTGAAGTGCTCATCCCAACGTTCACAATCTGACTTTTCAACAGTACCAAGATCTGGATCTAGAGGCCCCGTCCAATAGTCATTACCTGAACTACGATATGTTTGTGCAGCAAGGATCAAGTTACCACCTTCATCGTATGCTCCTAACCAGATCGCTCCAGAGAATAAGGCTGAAACAGCAGGTTCACCAGAAGCAGGATCAACATTTGGTACAACATAGATCGCGTCATTTCCATCCCACCACATGTCACCACCACCACGCAAACGAGCACGAACGTTGTTAATGTTTACATCCGTCTCTGAACGAGATTCAGTACAACTAGCACGGAAGGTGTTTGTTTTTTTCTGAGGACTTGGATTATCACCTACAAACTCACGAGCCGATAGGTTAGACACTCCTACAAGGGTCAATAAACCAAGAACAAAAACTTTGAATATATATTTCATTTTAAACAATTATTTCTTTGTTATAAGGTTGAATTAAAAGCTGAAACGTGCACCTATGAAAATACGTCTAGGTCTAGAAATATTGTATGGATTTACCATTCGTAGGTTATACAACAATTCATAAGACGCAGGCTGAGATGCTGCAAATCCAGGACCTGGACTACCGGCAGATGTTAAGAAACCGTCATCTGTAGGCGAACCTGTTACGGAGTACACACTCAATACATTCTGTGTATTTAACAAGTTTTGTATACGAAGATATACATTTACATATACTGGATTTTTAGACTTCTTACCAATGGTAATATCTCTATCAAACTTAAGATCAATTCTGAAGTTCCATGGCATACGAGCACCGTTTACTGAACCATCTGTGATACGGTTCGGGAAACTAGTTCCAATTCCACCAGGTACCTCTTTTCTTGTGTAAGGTCTTCCAGAGAATACATTGAATGCTAAATTTACACCTGTATTTTCAAGAACATCAAATTTTCCGATCTTAGGTCCATCGTATTTGTCACCACTTTTGTAACGATAATCCAACATCAAATAGAATGTGTGACGTTGATCGAAATTAAGTGGAAACACATATTTTAATTCTTCAGCAGCTACACCAGCTGAAGAGGTAGGACTAGAACCTGTTCCTTCAGAGAATGCTAATGTATAGTTTGCCAGAATACGAAGATTCTTATGTTCACGCATGTCATATTCTAGTTTGAATGATTTCGTAGTAGAGAAATCGTCATTTCCGAATGATGAATACGTAATTGGATATGCTGCAATATATTCACGAACCTGAATCAAATCGCGTTCCTCACGATAGAGAAGTGATAATTTGAACTTTGAATAGTCCGTCAACTTCTGCTGGAAACCAACCTCATAGTTGATCGTACGCTGAGGACGTAGATTCGGATTGCCTATGTAACTATCAGCGGCAAGTTCGTTAAAGTTATAGTACGTTAGTGGTGTTGCAAATGCGCCATCAGGTGGTCGCATAGATAATACATCGTAGTTCGCATAGAAGTTCGCTTCTTTCGATATAGGGAAAGAGAATGCGATACGAGGCATGATGATCAACGTAGGTGTGTAATCACGGAACGCATCTTCAGGGCGATAGTTATCACCTTGAGGCTCGATCTGTGATGTACCAAAACCTTTCAGTGCAGGTACAAATACCGTTCCCAACTCAGTTGGTGTATTCACTGGTAAACCTTGAGAGTTGTACCACTGTTCACCACTTCGATATCCTACGATCGTTGCATCTGCATTGTTATCATTCACATATACAGCAAAATCATCACCAATGTTAGAAGGTCTTACATAATCTGGATCATTACCGGCAGAATACAAAGATGAACTACTTTCAAATTCAGCGGCTGTCTCGTAACCAGTGATCGAATATGGATCTTTTAAGACCTGAGTATTGGCATCATAACTATCGAAACGAACACCAATATTACAAATGATGTCTTTATAGGTAAATTTATCTTGGATATATCCAGCTAAATAAATCGGTTTATTCGGAGAAATAGGTCTTGATTTGATCTCACGACCGTTTACAATTTCAGTGGCATTAAAAAACTCAAAGAAATCAATATCAGTACCAGTTGGATTACCCAAGTAATCATATCCATAGTAACTCATGACACGCTGTGTACCTGTAATTAATGTAGATGGCTCAAACCAAGCGATATCCATTTGATCAGGCGTCAATTCAAAGACAGGAACCCAATCTCTTTTTCCAAGACCTAAGGAATTTCTAAGGTTCTCAGCAAAAAGTGACATTTCAACTTCTTGGCCTGTTTCCTCATCCTCACGGATTAGAGCCTCGTATAGATCATACTCTCTTTGCGTACGTTCATCAAAGTAACGCTCTCCTGTTGGGCGAGTCAGATCGGCCGCATTTGATATATGATTATTAGTTGTCTGATATGCTAAATTCCATAAACTGAATGGACTGATAGAATACGAACGTTGAATGCGTTGCTCAAAGGTACCCCCCATCTGAATAGAGTGACGTATAGGTGATCCTGAGCGTTGTCCCATTACCAAATCAAAGTTTGCTTTCACATTCGCTCTGATCTGCTGGGTATTGGATTTACCATAACTTGTACCAACCTGGTGAGGCGCATTATATAGTCCGTAAATACTTGTTCTAGCACCTGTATTTAAACCATTAATTACCTCCATCTCAAGTAAGGAAGATACTTCATTTGGACCTCCATTAACAAAAATGTCGTTACCATTAAAGAAGAAATCATTGTTTACACCATCAATTAGGTTGTTATATGCTGCTAATCCTGGATTGGGCGTTCCTTCAAAGCTGAACGAATCAAATTGATTAAAGAAAGCACCATGTCCTGTCTCAACATCAAAACCAAGTGTATCACCCACACTGTTCGTGATGTAAACTGTATCAATAGGGAAGAATACTGGTTGTCTAGATTCATAGAACTTTCCAACATAGCCATATTCCCAGATGCGGTCATTGTATCTCGGATCTTCCTGATAAAAATCAGTCTGAGTGTAATCGCCCTGTAACTCATAGCTAAAGTTTTGGAAAACAGGCTGTAATCTCATGGAATCTGTATTGTCATCCATATCAGAACCAGGAACCGTAGAACTCACTGTGTGACGGAAACGTCCAGATACACGCCATGTGCTTGAGTTGTATCGAGGATTAAATTGATAATTGAATAGACGATTACCAACACCATCATTGTTACCCCAGTTGAACTGGGCTTGACCTCCAAGAACAAAATAAAAGTCCTTAGATGGTTTGAAATCTAATTTTGCATTAGCTATACCGTTTGAAGAACGAACATTCTGACGTATTTGCGTTACTTCAAAATCATCATCGGTTAAGAAATCCGCAGTATACACCGAACCTAAGCCACTCGGATTCTGGATAAGTGGGTTCGCTAACATGTAATCGCGAACATCATCCTTTAATTTATATGAACCTAAAGCAGATGGTCTACCATCCATTGTTGTTGAGTAAACTCCAGCAAAACGGTATCCAAGAATCGTTGATTTACGAATTTTTCCATCCTTTTTTAACGTATCACCCAGTGAATTCAACATAGGTTTTGCAAGAATTGGACCAGACAAATAGGCATCAACACGATTTGCACCAAATGGATCCAAGAACTGAGAGGACTCTAATTGCAGACCACCTCTTAATTCAGAAGACGGCCCTTTTGTAATGATATTAGTGATCGCACCCGTAGCATCTCCAAATTCAGCAGGCACACCGGATGTGATGATCTGAACCTGATCGATCTCTGTCTCAGGAATACCAAAGTTACCAACTACACGAACACCATCAATGTACGTATCGTTGGATGATGAACGGCTACCATTTGAGTTGATCGCCTCACCTTCATCTGCCTGACTTACACCAGCAGTAGTCGCTACAATTGAAGTCACAGAACGTGTTGCCAAATTCTTGATATCTTCAGCTCCTAAGGTCTGACCACCAGATGTAGCATCTTGCTCAATCAGAGGAATACGGTAACCTCGGACGATAATCTCTTCAGCTTTTCCGGTACTATCGGTACCCAAAGCACTCATTCCCTCCTCCATCTCGACATCAAATCGAACTACTTTACCAACACTGATAACAACACCTTCGGTTTTTATTGTAGGAAAGCCTACGTAAGATACCAATAGGTCATATGTACCAGCTTCTATGTTTGAGAAGTTATAATTTCCATCAAAATCGGTCTGCGTTCCAGAAATCTGCGTTCCCTGTTTCTCCAATACAACATTGGCAAAAGGCAAACCCTCGTCATTTGACATATCAATTACTTTACCTTGTAGGCTACCCGTTGTTTGGGCATAAGAAAAAGTAAAGAACACAAATGTAAATAATAGCGTAAAATAGTAGCGAATCATAAATAGCTTATTATAATTTGTTAAACTCTCTTTAGAGAAGGTAGGTTTTAGGTATATACATACTTACAAACTAAAAATACAACAGTTTGATTAACAATTGGTTAAAATCAAACAACTTTAACAATTGCAATCAGCGTATTTTACAGTGCTAACAAATGTAAATTCTAATATTGAATAATCCAAAACTAAACCATCAAAATTCGGTCAGCAAGGAGATTAGCAAGCTTGTATTTGGACTCAATAGTCCATCCTGCTACATGAGGTGAAACGACAATATTTGTCCGAGCGAACAAATCATCGTACATTTTTTGTTCATTTTTAGAAAATGTATCGGGTTTTTCATTCTCAAAAACATCCAAACAAGCACCATATATTCTACCTGAATCTAATGCCTTTATTAATGATTCTGTAACAACAATTCCCCCTCTTGATGTATTGATCAAAACAAAAGATTTGTTGAATGAACCAATAAAATCATCATCAACCATTCTTTTTGTTTCGTCTGTGTAAGGGATATGAAGACTTACAATATCTGCCTCTTTAAAGATCAATTCTAAAGATGAACACTCTTCGATCATATCCGATTGAAAACCACTGACGTATTTGTCATAAACCAGCAATCGCTTACAAAATGGAGCAATACGTTTACAAAAGGCTTTCCCTGTATGTCCATATCCTATGACAGCCACAGTTCGCTCACTAATCTCCCACCCTCGGTTAGCTTCGCGATCCCATTGCTTTGAACGAACGGCATGATCAGCTTGACGTAAGTTATTCGATAAACTGAGCAACATCCCAATCGCATGTTCAGCTACTGCATCACAATTCCCTTCAGGAGAACGAAAAACCTTGATTCCGTTTTTATTGGCATAGGGTATATCAACGATCTCAATACCCGAACCCAATCGAGCAATAAATTTTAATCGTTTGGCTTTATCAATAAATGAATGATCACATACTATTTTGCTGTTGATGACAATACCATCAAAATCATGAATGATCGCTTCAACTTCATTCTTTGAAATGTTCGGTTCATATGTAATTTGATGACCCACTTCATTCAATCGATCTATGAGAATTGGATGAACGGAATCTGTAACCAGTATTTTCATCTATGATTCCTTCTTTGATTCGATTCGAACCGCTAATTCAATAAATTCGTTAACAGATAAAGATTCAGGGCGTCGTTCAAAAAACGGATCTGAAAACAACTCCTCTTTACTCAATAAGGACTTTAAGGAATTTCGTAACATTTTGCGTCTTGTTCCAAAACTAACCTTAACCACTGTTTTTAAAATAGAATATGAGCAAGGCAATGCATCAAAGTTATCTCTTCGACTAAGCCTGATAACAGCAGATTGAACTTTAGGTGGTGGATTAAAACTTCCAGCTTTTACAGTAAATAGATACGATGCGTCAAAATAAGCCTGGGCCAGGACCGATAGTATTCCATACTCTTTTGAATTGGGTGCAGCCACGATGCGTTGGGCTACTTCTCGTTGGAACATACCGACCATTTCAGGGATCTGATCTCTATACTTCAACACTCTAAAAACAATCTGTGATGATATGTTATATGGGAAATTACCGATCAAAGCAAAAGGCCCATCGAATAATTCCATCAGATTAACCTTTAGAAAATCGTTGAAAATAATGTCTTTTGCGATATGAGGGTAGGTCTCTTTTAAATAATGTACCATATCTCTGTCTGCCTCAACATATTTTTTTTCAAAAGACTCATATTGCATCAAAAATTTTGTTAGCATGCCTTTACCAGGCCCCACCTCCAAAATATTATTGTATAGATCCGTATGAATCAACGCATCAGATATCTTCTTTGCAATATGATCCTCTTTTAAAAAATGTTGTCCGTACGACTTTTTTGCTTTCATAGTACTATCAATGAACTAAAAGTACTTCTTTTTCATTCTAAAAACATAAGAAAGTTTACTTTTTAGCACCTAAGATTCCAACAGCTGAAATT
This sequence comes from Luminiphilus sp., assembly GCA_964221885.1. Taxonomy (GTDB): domain Bacteria; phylum Bacteroidota; class Bacteroidia; order Chitinophagales; family Saprospiraceae; genus Aureispira. Next base: position 7,436 of record CAXQBA010000073.1, read on the forward strand.
TCTGAGTGTTTTAACAGTAAGGAATTTTCTTATCTTTATCGAAATTATAAAATATGTCAACAATAAAGATCGGTGTAACTATAGGTGATTTTAACGGAATAGGTCTGGAAGTAATCCTTAAGACTTTTTCCGATAAAAGAATGCTAAAATTGTGTACACCCATAATATATGGATCATCTAAGGTTGTATCCTACCACAAAAATCTATTGGGACTACAGGATCGGATTCAGTTCAATAAAATATCAGATGCTACTCAGATCAAAGAGGGACATATCAATGTTTTAGACTGTTGGGTTGATGACGTAAAAATCGAGATAGGTGCCGTAACGCAAGAAGGAGGCAAATATGCATTTTTATCCCTTGAGAGATGTACTGAGGATATAGCAAACAAACTCATTGATGCCATTGTAACGGGTCCAATCAATAAAAAAGCCATGCAAATGGCAGATTTCCCGTTTCAAGGTCATACCGAATACCTTGAATCAAAATTCAGCGTCAACAATAACTCATTAATGCTATTGGTCAATGATGACCTTCGGGTTGGTCTAGTAACCAATCATATTCCTATTGCTGATGTGAGTTCGGTTCTTACCGAAGATCTTATTGTAAATAAAATTCAGGCCATGCACAGCTCTCTTCGCAAGGACTTTTCAATTGAAAAGCCGATCATAGCTGTTTTAGGTTTAAATCCACACGCTAGTGATAATGGTGCCATTGGAAATGAAGATCTTGAACTGGTAATTCCTGCTATTGAAACTGCTAAACAGAATGGATTCATGGCAGTTGGCCCCTACCCTGCTGATGGTTTCTTTGGGTCTGACAATTTTACAAAATTTGATGGTATTCTGGCCATGTACCACGATCAAGGACTAACACCCTTTAAAGCACTTTCATTTGGTCAAGGTGTAAATTTCACCGCTGGTCTGAAAGTGATTCGAACATCACCAGATCATGGTACCGGACATGATATCGTTGGACAAGACATAGCCGATCCGTCCTCATTTAGAAAAGCACTTTTTACTGCTATCGATACATTTAGAAATCGAAAAGATTTCCTTGAAAATTATACACCTAGTAAAGAGAAAGTGACCCTAGAGGAATTTGGTGAGAAATCGGATGTTGATGAGATTATCGAAGAGGACTTTCAAGAAAACAATTAACCTGTTATTCCAAAAGCCCGATCTAATTCTTCCTGATTGGTTCCATCCATTGGTATAAAATTCAGTAAATACCCACCAGATTCTGTTTTCTTCTGGTCACACAAGAACATAGCTCCTTGCTCATCCATTGCCATAATTCGAGTATGCTCATCAGCCAGTCGATAGTGATTTGAAAACAGATCAGATTCTTTACTCATGTAAAAAGAGGTTTGGTTGTTAAAAACGTATACTCTAGTTGGTTCAAATACTTGACCTGAAAGCATGTATGCTTCAATTTGATCGTTCATTGACTCTGGTGAAATTTCTTTTGCACAAGTCCAAAGACCAAATCGATCAATAGAAAAATGATTCACAATCTGATCTTCCATAACCTGTTCGCTAAACATGGCTGTAGCAAGATCTTGAATTTTATTTTCCCATCTTTGTTGATTCGTTACATAAGATGCATAGTTCTTTTCATAGGTCTTTTGTGCAGCTATCGAATAGGCTCGATATGGATATATAGTTAGATACTGAGTTTTACTTATCAAACCTTTGTCATCAATTTGGCTTAACTCAATAACAAATTCATTTTCTTTCTCACTTCGAATATCAATTTGGTTCCATTCTTCACTAAATGGATCTTTTTCGAGATCACTTTTCTTGACTAAAAACTCTACATCGTCCTGTAGTGATGAAAGCGCAGAATAATCCGATCGATTGACATCAAAATCAAATAATTGATAGGATGATGGTACATCACCTGGTTGAATAGGCTCCACAGGTTTGCTTGCTATCTCATTTTCTCTTATCTGCTGAAGAATCTCTTCAAACTCAGTATTATTCTCACTCAGTGCGACTTTTTGAATTTGATCAGCACCATTTTTATTCCAATTACCATCCTCAAAATGATACGATAAAAAATTATCATCAACAAAATCATGATCAAGCACAGAATGTAGCTGAATCTGAATCTCATGCCCCTCATTAAAATAAATAGGTTTACCATTTTTCGACCCTTTTATTTCTATCATACCAGCTGATTGAAAATGCGTATTCTC
>CAXQBA010000074.1:0-8596 GCA_964221885.1 Luminiphilus sp.
CCAGGATCTATGCCTACGGTATATCCGGATGACCCTTCCATCAAAATGGGGGTAGATCTACCTGCCAACTCAAATATTGTTTTAGCAATGCATTATCCGAACGGTTCGCAAGGAAAATGGGATAGTACAAAAGTGAATTTTCATTTTTACCCGCAAGGTACTTCTGGTGTACGCCAAGTCACATCATCCCCGGTTCTTTATGACGCAGGATTTACGATTCAAGCTAATACCATAGATAGTGTAGAGGCATACTTTCCAAATGCATCGACACCCGTTCCCTCGAACTTTACTCTTTTTTCCATATTTCCCCATGCTCATTTGATTGGGACAAGTTTTATCGTTTATGCTGAAAACCATTTTGTACCGAGTCAGCGTATTCCTCTCATTCATATACCTCAATGGGATTTTGAGTGGCAAGGTTTTTATGTTTTTAAGTATCTTCAAAAACTACCAGTTGGATATAAATTATATGGAAAAGCTGTGTATGATAATACAGCAAGTAATCCCTTTAACCCGAATACACCACCTCAAAATATATCATTTGGGCTGAATACTACCGATGAAATGTTTATTGTATATCTTCAATATATGACGTACCAGAATGGTGATGAGAATATAAATATTGATTCGTTGGTGAACTTACAGGTTGGAACCAGTGTCCAGCCACAGCCTTTGGCGGTGAATGAGGAAGGTGTCTTTTTTACGGTGTATCCAAATCCAATGCAAGACGTAACACAACTTCATATTTTCTTAGAGAATATGTCTGATGTCAGATTGCAGATCAGTGATTTGCAAGGGCGTGAGGTTTATTCAAATGCTTTGAAAGACCAGCAAGGAGAGTTTATCATCAATTGGGATGGTAAAGATCTTAGTGCAAAAGATCTTCCAAGTGGTACATACATAGTTACCTTACAAGTTGGTGAAAAACAAATTTCAAGAAAGCTAATTAAGCAATAATTGATTTTTTAATGTATTGAAAGAGGTGCTATTTATTAAATAGCACCTCTTTTTTATATTAATACTCTACAAATATACATTTGTTTAAAAAACAAAATTTCATTGATAGATAAAAAAAGGTTTGAACAAATCTGTTCAAACCTTTAAACAACTAAGTCGGGGTTGCAGGATTCGAACCTGCGGCCTCTTGGTCCCAAACCAAGCACTCTAACCTGGCTGAGCTAAACCCCGATTGGTTTATGCTGGCGGAGAGAGCGGGATTCGAACCCGCGGTACGGTTGCCCGCACGCCAGTTTAGCAAACTGGTGGTTTCAGCCACTCACCCATCCCTCCAAGTGCGGAGCAAAGATAAATTATTTTTTTAAATACTTGTATCAAACTTCTAAAAATTCTACAACCATTCGTGGAGATTTTTGTAATTTAGGAAATCATGAGAACAATAGAATTGGCATGCTAAAAAATAAAATCCATCATCTAGCCTCAACATATCAATCTGAGTGGTCCTCGATTCGTAGACATCTTCATATGAATCCAGAGTTGTCATTCAAGGAATTCGAAACGGCTGCTTTTATTCGTCAGAAATTAACAGATTGGGGCATTGATTTTGAGGTGAAGGCAGATACAGGAACCGTAGCAACCATTAAAGGATCAGACCCCAATTCTTCCTTAACCGCTCTTAGAGCTGATATTGATGCCCTACCTATCAAGGAGACAAATGTAGTTTCCTATGCCTCTAAAAAAGAGGGTGTTATGCATGCCTGTGGTCATGATGTTCATACAACGTCACTCTTGGGTTGTGTCAAGATTCTCAAAGAAACCGCCGATGATTGGCAAGGAACGGTTCGGGCCATCTTTCAACCTGGTGAGGAAATGCTACCTGGAGGAGCTACATTATTGATCGAAGAGGGTGTGCTCAACGATCCATCGCCAGATTGTATACTTGGGCAACATGTAGAGCCTTTGATGCCTGTTGGTAAAGTTGGATTGAAGTCGGGAATTTTTATGGCTTCTGCTGATGAGATCTATGTAACCATAACTGGAAAAGGGGGGCATGGTGCTAAACCACACCTTTGTATCGATCCCATTTTGATTGCCTCACAAATGATTGTTCAATTGCAGCAAATTGTAAGTCGACGTGCCGATCCATTGATGCCATCTGTATTAACTTTTGGAAAGATCAATTCGGTTGGTGGTTCTACGAATATCATTCCGAATCAGGTTAAATTAATGGGGACATTCAGAACCTTTGATGAAGAATGGCGTTTTGAAGCGCACAATCTCCTCAAAGAAATGGCTGTTGGATTATGTCGTTCCATGGGAGCAAGCTGTGATTTTGATGTCCGAGTTGGGTATCCGTTTTTAAAAAATAACGAGCTGTTAACCGGAATAGTCAAGAAAGAAATGATTCATTTTCTTGGAAGTGAAAATGTTTTAGATATTGAAGCGAGAATGGGTGGAGAAGATTTTGCTTTTTACTCTCAGCAGATACCAGCAACCTTTTATCGCCTAGGTGTTGAAAATCCTAACAAAACAGGCCTTCATACGCCTACATTTGATATTAATGAGCAGGCATTGACAACAGGTGTAGGTCTGATGGCTTGGTTAGCTACGCAAGGGTTATCAAATCAAATGTAGTCTATGAGTTAAAAGCTAGAAACTACATTTAGTTGCACCCCATTGAAAGCAGGTTGATATCGACAAACCCCTCCGGTGCAGACAATTCCTTCCACTTGCCGCTTATATAAAAGTTCAAACTTGTTGCTTTTATGGGTGTAATTACCTCCAAACTCATAGAACATCTCGATCTGGTCGTATACTTTAGGAACTACATTGATCATGTTGGATGCCCAAAAGGACCATTTTTTGATGTTGAATTCAATCAATGCAAAAGCCCAAGAGCCATAATCCTGTTCGTTGTGCATATACGATAACTCAAATCGGAACGATTTTCTTCCTTTTAATCGTAATCGCAATTCAGCATAAGGGACATATGTGGTAACGATAGGAACGCCAGGTTTCTGTTCGTAAATCTCTTGGTTGTATTTTTGGAACTGGAATCCAGCAATGAACTTCATTTTCTTATTGATCTTCCAAAGAGCGTGCATATTCGCCTCACTGTAAAGAAGATCCTGCTCAAAGCCTGAACTACCCTCAATTGGTTGTAAAGTTCTGATGTACGATAGATTTAAATAGAACGTTAGTTTTTTAGGAATAGGTACATACGTTAGATCTAGTTGTGCCGATTGCTCACCAACCTCTTGAGTAACGGCATTATAACGAGCTGAAAGTCGATATGTATTTTGCCGTGCCATAGGTGGTAAGTAAGCGATCATTCCTCGAGTTAATATCTGCAAGGGTGACGTACGCAAAATGAAGTGATCCGTATACTTGTATTGGCCTAGTATTGAAAATCCTTTAGTAGAATACCCGATTGATGTGAATAGATTAAAACCATCTCGATCCAACAAGGTTCCTTTTAGATTACTCGTATTAACCGCCTCATTTGTTTTGTAAGAACCTTCTACATACCAGGAGAGTTTCTTCCAGTTCAATGCATTATAAACCGTAAAGGCATAGGTTGTATATTTTGGGATAAATGCATCCTCAGGTGCATACGAACCAATATCCGTTGCAATTTGATCCATTGTAACATCGTCCAATGTTCGTCGAATAGCTCCAGCTCCAGGAGTTAGAGATAAGTCGTCATTGATTTTTACAAACCCATCAATAGCAGCTCCAGCTATGATCGGCTGATAGTTTTCGAAAAGATTCACTTGCTTTTCAACTTTTTTCTGTTGTCCGGCAAATATCTTGGCAGACCAATTATCATTGATCTTGTAGATCAGGCGTGCTCCAACAACCGCGTTATCAATAGGTAGGTATCGTTCATTATATGCTCTGAAAATGGTTCCATTTCCTATCTGATCATAAAAATAGCCAGCTGTAATATCAAGCCCGTGAATTTCTTTTCGTATGTGCCAACGACCTAAACCAAGTGCTGAATACGAATCAAGTGGATCGATAAGGTTTGAATTGTAATAGGCATCAAATCGAACCCCAATATCAAATCCGTAGATCGAGTAATTAAGTGTGAGCCAATTACTAGTGCCAAATTTTTGACGATCATATTGAGGCGTATTAGCTGCTCCAATAATTGAATCACGAATAAAAAAGCTATTCTGAGTTTCAAAATCACCTGAGATCGTACCATATTTATTATCCTCCTGAGCCTGAGTTTGATAGAAACCAAGTGTTAAGATGACCCAGCAAAGAAGAATAGTTTGTAAGGGATTGTGTACTCGCAACATGATATAATTAAATTATTGCTGCAATATATTAAATAATTAGGAGTTGAGCTTTACACCATTAAATCAATTAATTTTTTTAATTTGGCATAGCAATTGAATGTATAGGATAATTTGATATTCAAAAAATATATTTCATGAAAACAACTACTAGCTACATTTGTACCGTAATTTTTCTCCTTGTTTCTTTTATAGGTTTTGCTCAGTCCAAACAGATTCCATCCTCATTGATGATGGAAGACCTGAAAGGTAAAAAGGTGAATCTCAAAGAATATATTGCAAAAAAAGATAAGGTAACTGTGATCAGTTTCTGGGCGACATGGTGTAAACCATGTAAAGAGGAATTGGATAATATTGCATCTGATTACTATGATGATTGGGTCGATGAATACGATATTGCATTTTTAGCTATCAGTATGGATAATTCTAGAACACAATCCAAAGTACCTGGAATTGTTGATACTAAAGGTTGGGAATATGATATTTTATGTAATCCAGAAAATACGGCCTTTCAGTCTCTAGGCTTTAACACGGTACCCTTCACCTTATTACTTGACCAAAAAGGGAATATTGTATATAAACATTCTGGATATAAATCAGGAGATGAGGAGGATCTAGAAGAAGCTATAGAAAAGGCAAGCAAATAGATTATCTATTCATCTTTGACTAGTCTAAGTAAGTTTTGTACTGCGCTATTTTTTCAGTTAATCTGTTGGAAAGAACATCGTTAGCGGTTCCTAGTGTATCAAGAATTTTTTGAGCATCGACCAAGTAGGCTTTTCTTTTCTCATAGGACCAGTTTTCGGGCGGCTTTCTCAGATTACTGATTCTATCAGCTAATTTAACCATATGAATTTCAGGTGGTTGTTGTTTGATGCGTTTCAATGAATCATTGAGTTGTTCTACTTTTTCTACACGCTCATCTTTTGTAAGAGCCTGAACGCCATCTGCTATTTCTACAGAAAATTGGTTTGCAATATCTAAGTAAGTTATTGATGTATCCTCAATGGAATCATGTAAGAGTGCACAACAAAGACAAAGATCTACATTGATTGTTGCGTTATTGTTTTGTATCAAAGCAGCCATTAGTTCAGCACTAACATGACTTAGATGAGCCAAGTAATTTTGCTCGGTACCTTTTATTTTTTGTTTCTTGTGTGCTTCTGCAGCAAAATACAGCGCTTTCTGGTAGAGATCTTGATTCCACATATTTGTTATTTTAAAAAGACCATACATTGATTTTGATTAGTATATTTGCAAGCATAGCAATGAACTATCAATCGACCAATTCATATAGATAATGGACAATAAACTAAAAACACTCGAAAGTAAAAAATCAGCGGCACTTCTTGGTGGTGGGGAACAACGTTTAGAAAAACAACACGCTAAAGGAAAGCTAACAGCTCGTGAGCGAATCGAATATTTTTTAGATACAAATAGTTTTGAGGAAGTCGGAATGTTCGTCACACATCGGTGTAACGACTTTGGCATGGAAAAACAAAAGATTTATGGAGATGGAGTTATAACAGGCTATGGGACAGTAGATGGAAGATTAGTGTATGTATTTGCGCAGGATTTTACGGTCTTTGGTGGTTCATTATCAGAAACTCATGCCGAAAAGATTTGCAAGATCATGGATATGGCTCTTAAAAATGGAGCACCAGTTATTGGTTTGAATGATTCAGGAGGGGCGCGTATTCAGGAGGGGGTAAAGTCATTAGGAGGATACGCTGATATCTTTTTCAGAAATACCCGTTCTTCAGGAGTTATTCCTCAGATTTCTGCCGTTATGGGACCATGTGCCGGTGGAGCTGTCTATTCACCTGCGATCACGGATTTTATCTTTATGGTTGAACAGAGTTCTTACATGTTCATAACAGGGCCGAATGTTGTCAAGACGGTTACGAATGAAGATGTATCCTCAGAAGATTTAGGCGGTGCAATGACCCATGCTAGTAAATCAGGTGTCACCCATTTTACGGCACCAAATGATGTTGCTTGTTTAGACCAGATAAAAAAATTACTACGTTACATTCCACAGAACTGTGAAGAGACAACACCTAGGATATCCTATGAGATGGGTAACGAACAACGTCCGCAGTTGAATAGTATCCTTCCGGCCTCAACACAGCAACCTTATGATATGCGTGAAGTGATCGATGAATTGATCGATACGGATTCATTTTTTGAGGTTAATAAAGAATTTGCTGAAAATATTATTGTGGGGTTTGCTACTTTAGCTGGTCGGAGCATTGGTATTGTAGCTAATAACCCAATGGTTTTGGCGGGATGTTTAGATGTAAATTGCTCAAGGAAAGGAGCCCGTTTTGTTCGCTTTTGTGATAGTTTCAATATTCCTCTTTTAGTATTGGTTGATGTACCAGGATTTTTACCAGGTACTGATCAGGAATGGAATGGTATCATCACGCACGGTGCAAAATTATTGTATGCATTCAGTGAGGCAACTGTACCAAGAGTAACGGTTATCACTCGTAAAGCATATGGCGGAGCATATGATGTAATGAATTCAAAGCATATCGGTGCTGATTTAAATTTTGCATGGCCAAATGCTGAGATTGCCGTTATGGGAGCCAAAGGTGCCAGTGAGATCATCTTTAGAAACGAAATCAAAGCATCCGACGATCCTGCTCAAACTTTGAAGGAAAAAGAATTGGAATATGCTGATAAATTTGCTCATCCATACCGCGCAGCGGCAAGAGGATTTATTGACGAAGTGATCGAACCCTCCAAGACAAGAGTTAAGTTGATTCGCTCCTACGAGATGCTACAAAATAAGGTGGAGTTTTTACCTAAAAAGAAACACGGTAATCTTCCACTGTAAGTCAAGTAATGAAACTTAATTCATCGCTTGAATAATATCATATTTAGTAATAATATGATTTGTCCCAGCTTTATCCTTGGCAATAACTGCTGTCGTCTTTTTATTGAAATATCGATTTAATTTATTGATAGGCAATGACTCCTCAACAATAGGAAAGGGAGCTTCCATGATCTTACCAACAGACTGGTCTGAATTCTCAAGAGGGTTAGATAAGATACAGGTTAATATATCATTTTCATTAAGTGAACCGACTATGGCACCTTCTTGAATTACAGGGATTTGCGATACTTCATTATCTTTCATGATCTTCAACGCATCTTTCACCAATTGATCAAACTCGATCGATAAGAATGATTTGTCATTCTTTTTGGATATGATATCTCGGACAGTCATTACATCATCTAGGAAACCGCGTTCTCGCATCCAGTCATCATTGAACATCTTACCAACATATCTCGAACCATGATCATGAAAAAGTACAACTACTAGATCATTTTCAGTTAAATGATCGGTCAATTGGTTAATGCCAGCTACTGCTGCTCCAGCAGAATTGCCAGCTAAGATACCTTCTTTACGAGCTAGTTCGCGGGTAACTACGGCGGCATCTTTATCCGTTACTTTTTCGAAAAGATCGATTATATCAAAATCCACATTCTCTGGGATGATATCTTCGCCAATCCCTTCTGTTATATACGGATAGATTTCCTTTTCATCAAATTCACCCGTCTCATGATATTTTTTAAATACAGATCCATATGTATCAATACCCCAAATCTTAACATCAGGGTTTTGAGATTTTAAATATTTACCAACCCCTGAAATAGTACCACCAGTACCTACCCCAACAACAAAGTGCGTGATTTTTCCTTCAGTTTGTTCCCATATCTCTGGTCCCGTAGTTTCAAAATGAGCTTGTCGGTTTGAAAGATTATCATATTGATTAGCCCACCATGAGTTTGGTATCTCTCCATTCAACCGTTCTGCAACTGAATAATAAGATCTGGGATCGTCTGGCGTTACATTGGTGGGGCATACAATTACTTCTGCACCTACAGCACGTAATAGGTCGATCTTCTCTTTAGATTGTTTGTCTGATGTAGTAAAAATACATTTATATCCCTTTACGACACCAGCGATAGCTAAGCCCATACCAGTATTACCAGATGTACATTCAATAATAGTACCTCCAGGTTTCAAAAGACCTTTTTCTTCAGCATCTTGAATCATTTTCAAAGCCATTCTGTCTTTAACAGAGTTACCTGGGTTCGTTGTTTCAACCTTTGCTAAAACGGTAGCTTTTACACCACTTACAATGTCGTTTAATTTGACTAGAGGCGTATTTCCAATAGTATCTAAAATAGAATTATAATACTTAGCCATAGTAGTTATTTTATTTGATGCCACAAATTTATGAAAAAGGTCGGCTATTTTGCTTCCTTTTTTAAAGATTTGAAAATTAGGGGATATTTTTTAGATCGGAAGAGCGTCGTGT
>CAXQBA010000075.1:0-2709 GCA_964221885.1 Luminiphilus sp.
TTTCCCTACACGACGCTCTTCCGATCTAATATAATTACGCTATATAAACAGATACAAAAACAAATTATCCATCAATTCAGAAAAGAGGAACTTAAGATCGAACAGATTTTTCAGCATATTCGATTTACTCTTTCATCGGCTTTTAAATCTCATTATGTTCAATTGGATGCATATGAAAAAGTAGTTGATTTACTGGATCCGCATAAAATATTGAATCGGGGATATTCAGCTGTAGTTAATCCAAATGGAGAGTTAGTTAAAAAATTAACAGATTTGGACAAAAATGAACAATTTACACTGCATATGTCAGATGGAAAGAAAGATGTGACCATTCAATAGGTTCGACTATTCTTCTTCACCTAGATTCGATGAATATTGCTTTGTTTGTACGGAATCCTCATTTTGTATTGATATTTCTTGTTGAGCCATTTGAAAGGATTCAAGTTCACGATTCAATGATCGATAATTAATCAAAGCTAACACAACCCCAATACTAATGGCTGAATCAGCAATGTTAAATATCGGTTGAAAGAAGATGAAATAATCACCACCTACATAAGGAACCCATGTTGGCCAATGACCTGAAATAAGAGGGAAATATAACATATCTACTACTTTACCAAACAGAAATGGCGCATAGCCACCGCCTTTAGGGAATAAAATAGCAACATCAGGAGCATGAAACGTACCACTATCTGAAAAAATCACCCCATAAAACATGGAATCTATAATATTGCCACTCGCTCCAGCAATAATCAACGAGGCAATAAATAATAGTTTTTTACTAGCTTTTCTTTGAATGAGTTTTACTAAAAAGTATATCATTACACCAACCACGATGATTCGAAATAAACTCAGAAATAGTTTTCCATATTCACCACCGAATTCGAGACCAAAAGCCATTCCTGGATTTTCTGTAAAATTGATCTGGAACCAATCCAGACCAAAGACCGAGAAGGATTCACCTAATGCCATATTCAGCTTGACCCATACTTTACTCAATTGGTCAAAGCCAATGATGAAAAAAATGGTTAACAATACAAAAACTCGTCTTGACATCAGTTTGAAAAATTAGAAAGGCAATGGTATAACCCTTATATATTGGATTGATTTAGTTGGTATTCAGCGGGACAAAGTTACAAATTGAATTATACTTTTAAAGGAATATCAAAAATAAAATAGACGAATATAATCAGTACAATTATCGACTATAAAAGGCTTACCATTATTTCATTATAATTCTTCTAAGGGATAGCCTATTAAAAATGAACGAGGACGATTTCTTTTTTGTACATTGAAGGTAAACTTGTTTATTAAAATGAATGATTCTAAGGACCACCGCTCGAAAGTCGTCTCTCTTTTTATGATATTGGGGAGTTTATTTCTTTGTAATGCCCTTATTGCTGAATTTGTAGGTGTCAAGATATTTTCCCTGGAATCATCATTGGGTATTTCGAATTTAGGTTTAAATCCGAGTGGATCAGATGTTGAATTACAGTTTACAGCAGGTGTAATCATATGGCCGATTGTTTTTATTTTAACAGATGTGATCAATGAGTACTTTGGAGTAAGAGGTGTAAAGTTTCTTTATTATTTGACCGCTGGATTGATCAGTTATGCCTTTTTATTTGTCTTTTTAGCGATACAATTATCACCTGCTGATTGGTGGGTCGTTTCACAAGCTGATTCTGGATTAGATGATATGCAGCTGGCCTTTTCGAAAATATTTGGACAAGGTCTTTGGATCATAGTTGGCTCTTTGGTAGCCTTTTTAATCGGTCAACTTTTGGATGCTTTTGTCTTCAAAAAGATAAAAGCAGTTTTTGGGAATAAACGGATCTGGTTTAGGGCGACTGTATCTACCCTTGTTTCTCAATTGATAGATAGCTATGTTGTATTATATATAGCATTTGTGATCGGTGCAAACTGGTCTATGGAACAACTATTCACTATTGGTACTGTCAATTATATATATAAGGTCTTGATCGCAATTTTATTTATCCCACTTCTGTATGGTTTTCATGCGTTAATAGATAGATATCTCGGAAAAGAACATGCGACCTTATTACGTCAACAAGCTTTAGAATCATAGGCATGAAAAAAAATATTGTTTTTGCAACAGGGAATCAACATAAGGTCAAAGAGATCAATGCCATCATGGGTCAAGACTATATTTTTCAAAGTTTAACAGATATAGGTTGTTATGTTGATATACCTGAAACTGCTGATACGGTAGAAGGGAATGCGATTCAAAAGGCTCAATATGTTCGAGATCATTATCAACTTCCATGCTTTGCAGAGGACACAGGATTGTTTATCCCAGCTATAGGTGGTGAACCAGGTATTTATTCTGCTCGTTATGCTGGTCCAGAAAAAAATGCTCAAAATAATATGTCTCTAGTTTTAGATAAATTACATGGTCATACGGATCGAGGAGCTTATTTTAAGACAATCATTGCATTCATTGATGAAACGGATACCTATGTATTCGAAGGTCGTATAGATGGTGTTATTCTACAAGAGCCTATCGGAGATAGTGGATTCGGTTATGATCCAATATTCCAACCTAGAGGATATTCTAGCAGCTTCGCTCAAATGGATTTAGCCGTAAAAGCAAGTATAAGTCACAGATTTTTAGCAACACAGAAATTTCATGAATTTTTAAAGCAATACCCACTGTAGGTTTTCTATTTTATGGAAAAAGTCTAC
>CAXQBA010000076.1:0-5117 GCA_964221885.1 Luminiphilus sp.
TTTGGGTTGCTGATAACATCAAAGGAACTAAATGAAAACACCCACTATTCATTGAATAGTCCATTAAATGAACAACAACTCGTCTTGTACTCAAAAAAAGTAGATGCTTTTGATAAAGAAACTGATGCTATAATGGCTGTAATGGTATGTGATCATGCAAGCGAACATTGCCCAGTTGTTTATTTTGACACCATTGGTCATTTACATTATGTTGATCCTAAGTATGCAGATGATCTTCCCGAAGAATCGGAAACCTATGATCAATCGCAGCATATCATACAATTAGAAATGGTCTACTTGGTCTCTAAATTGGTAAAAACCATCTAAAAGGATTGATGTACACTTACCTGAAACTGACCTTTCCCATACGAATTAATACTCTGATACATATATCCAACTTGTACTTTCAATCGATCAAAAATATGATAACCTATAGCCCCATATAGACGATTCCGATCGAATAGTTCGACTTGATTTCCATTGCCAATGTCTTTACTTGTATTCACAAAAAGTTCATTGTAGAGAGCAAGATAAAAAGTACCCTTTTCCATGACCAATTTATTAAGGGCTATATTGATAAATAGGTTATAACGTAATCGCATCCTGAATGCTCGGCTATCAACAAATCGTTGCTCAAACCGAAATCGATGTGTCAAATAAACACGTTGGCCAATCTTGTGTGGTAGCAACGCTTCTTGATATATTCGACTTTCCGATGTTGTGCTGTTATCATTGGTCCCATATTCCCCTGTCAATATAAATGCATAACCTAATGTAAACATGGCTTTAGTATTTTGGGGCGTATAGGTTACTCCTCCGCGAAGTAATAGCTGTTCGAGATCTCCCATCAAATTCCAATTTCTGAACTGGACATCACCTTGAAAACCTAGGCCCGTTTCTTTTATCTTCACATTCCAGAAATACATATACCAAGCACCCAACCTATCTGGATCAACTTGAGCGGTCGTAATTTGATGTGCTAATACTAAAACTAATATGATGGACCAACGACCATTTTTCATACATATCATATTTTATCTTTCTTGATACCCCACATTCGCTCAAACATTCGAGCCATGATTTCTTCTTCCTTACCTTCGGGTGGACCACCAAAGGCCTCTTCCATTTCATACCCCTTCCCCTCATAATAGGTTAATAGGAACTTGAATATATAGTCATCAGCACCCTGACCCTGACCTGAGAATGTCCCGAATCGTAAATCATTGAATTGAAGTTTATCATCGATTGGAATTACAGTAAAATATTGATCTGAAAACCAACGTAATTTATTCACAGTATAATCCGTATCAATATCTTTTAACAAATGATGATTCTTTTCTAATCGATTGAACTGAATAGGTACTTCGTCAAAAATAGAATATTGTGCCACATAATAACAACTATCTGATTCAGCTGTACAACTCCATAGTAAATTATTGAAGATAGCTACATTGCTTACGAATCGGTTGACGTCAATACCTTGTTCAGTGAGAGCGGTCTCAAATGCCTTATTCACATTTTGTTTGTTGATCACGGTAAATGTCATATACAATGAACTGATAGCTATCCCTGAGTAGTTCCATACTCTACGCTTGAGTTCATACCTCTGAAAACGTGCTGCAATTAGTAAACAGACCAAAAAGGGTATTGTATACAATGGATCCGCTACGGAAATAGTCCCCCATGAAATACGAACGTCAGAAAAAGGAGCAAACAATTGCGTACCATACATGGTAAAACAATCGAGAATTGGGTGTGTAAAAAGACCCCAGAAGAATAACCATTGCCAATCTCTAAGAGAAGCCTGTGGTTGCTGCCATGTACCTTTAAAATATCTTTTACGAGCATGAAAAAAAAGAAAGAGGGAGAGCGATAATGCCAATAAAATAGTTGGTATGATAGTACCTGACCAAATTCTTTGAAAAATAAAATCCAAAGCAATTGTGATAGTCAAAACAGCAAGCACTTTTGTAGCCGTTGCAATCCATTTGTGATAAGATGAGGCATAGATCCGGTGAACCAACCACCCTAGAATCAACGCAGCAAAAACACTAAAAAAAATAGAATGGCTGATACCTCTGTGGAAGGCTAAATTATCAATAGGTGAAAGAAAAAATTTACCAACCACATCAAGATCAGGTATCGTACCAGCTACACCTCCCCAAATCATAGCGCGGTTACCGATCTTTTTACCTAAAACTACCTCACCAGCAGCAGCACCAAGTACAATTTGAGTAAGAGAATCCATGCAGAATTACAATATATTTGAATCAATTACAATAACAATATAAAACCTATTCAGTTCAGCCAACAAATTTCTACAATTCAAAGTACATTTTGAATAAAAAGTAATATTTTAAAAGAAATTTAGAACAATGGGATTAATAATTAAAGCTATCAAGAGTAAACAAAAAGAACTATCCATGTCTCTTTTGATGGTTATGATTTTATTGTTGGTATCGTCTACCTTGATGTTGCTTATTGAAAAACCACATCAACCTGGATTTAGTACAATAGTTGATGGACTATGGTGGGGTGTTGCTACTTTAACAACTGTTGGTTACGGAGACCTTTACCCCATCACACCAGCTGGGAAACTATTAGGTGGTCTGATAGCTATTTTGGGTGTTGGCTTGTTTGCCTTACCAGCAGGTATGATCGCTTCAGGATTTGTTGAGATCATGCAAGAGCAACAAAAAATGGATCGTTTAAAAGAACTAGAAGAAAAGATCTATCAAGCTTTTTTTATAGAATATTTTTCACCTGTAATAAAAATCAAGAAAAAACTGGGTATTTCCCACCTACCTAGAAAATGGTTAAGCGTTCCAGATATCAAATACAAAATGATGATCTCTGAAGAACATATTTTAGAGCTTGTTCAATTCTCACCTTATTTCAAACTGAGCAATGTCAAACTGAATGAACAGATGACAGTAGGATTAGAACTAGTTGGCGGCGATCGTCCATACGGATTATATAAGAATCGGCAATCACCCATTACACTTATCAACCTGTACAGC
Source organism: Luminiphilus sp. (assembly GCA_964221885.1). Classification (GTDB taxonomy): domain Bacteria; phylum Bacteroidota; class Bacteroidia; order Chitinophagales; family Saprospiraceae; genus Aureispira. The sequence continues at coordinate 3,021 of CAXQBA010000076.1, forward strand.
GCAACTCAACCTTATTTTAGCCATTTATCTACGGTACTAGCCGATATGATGGATGCCAATCATATTGCCAATACCAAATTTACAAAACACTCCTTTTTGGAAAAATATCGTTTAAATACAGTTATAAACGAATCCTACTTTAACCCATTAAATCACCCAATTTTATCAGAGTTGAGTCATGATATGATCAGCATTAGTAATTCATCTGAATTCATTGTTTTTATGATCAATGCTGCTTCTAATGAAAACATGCTTCAGATTGAATGGCCATTGAGGTATGGTGACTTGAAAGATCAGGCTACAACATCAGAGCGCATTCAGACTCATTTTTCTTCAATGGCTAGTGAGTATGAGATGATTGCAAAACACAAGGAAAGGACTAGTCCAATCGATGAGTATCATGTTGCAAGACACCTAAATGAACGAACGGGCAAAGAACCTTTATTTCTTTACATCAATGTAGGATTTTTAAAAAAGAAAGCACCAATTTATTATACGTTCATCCATCAATTATCAAATGCGTTGTCGGCATTTATCAATGAAGATATAAAGCAATAGTCCATGTTTCATTTTTTCAAAAATTTCAAAGGAAATCCGGATACATTACTTCAAATTCATCATGAAAAACCTTTCAGTGAAGATGAATTCAAGGCCCTTTATGCCAAAGAGTCCTTTGATCAGATCATTACAAATTTCAAACAATTCAAAGATACATTAGAAACCAATGAAGAAATTGTGAATACGTTCCTGTGGTCTTTGTGGCTTTTTGATGGGCTTGAAGATGAGGCATACGATCAGATGCAATATTATGAGAAAAAGCACAATACAGTCCGTTGGATTCGATTAAAAGGACATTATGTAAAATGGAAAAAATGGTATCATTTAGCCTTGGAATTCTATAAAGATACAGACCAAGAAATCTACGATGAAATTGATCATATTTTTATAGAGTATAAAGATTTGAATCTCGAGGGTCGTTATAATAAGGTGATTCAATTCTTTGAAAAGCATCTTTATAATAGTATTAGCGAAAATACCTTATGGATAGGTGAAATATATGTACATGCTCTTTTTCAGACCCAAAAACATGTTTTTGATGCCAAATTAAAAGTAGATGAATTTTTAGAGCAGTATCCTAACCATATTCCATACCTTAATCTGAAAGCAGAAATCTACTCATGGATTGGGCAGACATATCATGATAGATTTCATATAAAAGAAGCGATCCAAATATATGAATCATTAGAGAATAGTGATTTAGTTAAACGTTTAAGAGACGTATCCTCAGATTATCAAAACGAAGTATCTGATTTTAAAAAAGTACTTACAAAAAACGTAGATAAAGGGAAAAAATCCAGCTAGTATGTAATACTATAAATGTTCATATTGTATGTTATCGATTGATCTTAATAAAAATGAGATTTCAGCTAAATGCCCATCATGTAAGTCAGATAATTCATTGAATCCATTTTACTCAAAAAACAAAAAAAAATTCCTTAATAGAAACCATAGCAAAAGTGGTCATGTTTCACCTTTTATGCTGATTACCATCATTACTATTGCACTTTCTTTTTTGGTATTTAAACTAACTACGCTCTAATCTATCCTGAAAAATAATTTTGAGAATGAGTCACACGATTTATCAGATTGATGCCTTCACCGATACGCTTTTTGGTGGAAATCCTGCAGCAGTATGCCCTTTAGGTGATTGGTTATCTGATGATATTCTTTTACAGATAGCTAAAGAGAATAATTTGGCTGAGACAGCCTTTTTTACTCAACTTGATAATGATGAATTCCATATTCGTTGGTTCACACCTGACATTGAAATGGACCTCTGTGGACATGCAACACTTGCCACCGCTCACTGTATTTTTTCAAATTTTGTAAATAAAAACACCCATGTAATTCATTTTATTTCAAAAAGTGGTCCACTAACCGTACATCGTGACGGAGATATGTATCATATGCAATTACCTAGGCGGAAAGGTATAAAAGCCGATCTTCCTGATATCATTCGTCAATCCATCACTATCCAACCGATTGAAATTTATAAATCCAGAGATTTTCTACTCATCTATTCGAATGAGGAAGATA
>CAXQBA010000077.1:0-2405 GCA_964221885.1 Luminiphilus sp.
TGAAGCAATAACAAATTCTGATCGATCTTAAGATCTCTTAGTTTCGCGACCCATTTTGCTGGCTCCCAATATTGAACCTGAGAATCAAAGAAACCCGTTGTTACAAGCATATGTGGGTATGCTTGGCGCTTTACCTGATCGTATGGAGAATAGGCATACATGTAAAAATAACTGTCTTCTTTTTTAGGGTTACCCCATTCTTCAAACTCATTCGTCGTCAGTGGAATTGTTTCGTCTAACATGGTTGAAACAACATCTACAAAAGGAACTGCAGCAATGATTCCATGAAATAACTCAGGCGCCATATTCGCAACGGCTCCCATCAGCAATCCACCCGCTGAGCCACCCATGGCATATAAGTGATTTGCTGATGTATATTTTTGATCGATCAAAGATGAAGCTACATCAATGAAATCGTTGAATGTGTTCATTTTATTGAACATTTTACCATCTTCATACCATCTGCGCCCCATTTCCTGACCACCTCGAATGTGTGCAATAGCCCAGACAAAACCTCGATCCAATAGGGATAATCTAGTTGAAGAAAAACCGGGATCGGTAGATGACCCATATGATCCATATGCATAGAGTAATAATGGTGCCTTTCCATTTTGTTCGAAACCTTTCTTATAGACGATAGAAACCGGAACTTGCTCGCCATCTCTGGCTTCTATGAAGATTCGTTTAGACTCATAATCACTGGGCTCATGACCTCCCACAACTTTTGTCCTCTTTTTCAATGTTTTTTGACGACTCACCATATCATAATCATAAATCGTATATGGAGTTGTCATTGACATATAGCCCAATCTAAGAATTGGTGTATTGAATTCAGGATTTTGACCAAGGTATGCAACATACGCCTCATCATCAAATTCAACTGTATGCATTTTAGATGTTGTTTGATCAATGACCTTTATAAATACACTAGCCTCTCCACGCTCTTTGATAACTAAATGATTTTCAAAGACTTCAATATCCTCCAACAATCTATTTTGTTTTTGTTCGATCAATAATTGCCAATTCGCTTCATCAGTCTGATCGATACTTGTCTCAAATAATTGGAAATTAGGTGCATTTCGATTAGATAGGATGTAAAACTTGTCCTTGAAATGATCAATACTGTATTCATGTCCTTTTTCTCTTGATGCAAACTGTTTAAAATCGCCATCAGCTTGGTCTGTAGATAAGATGTGATAATCTGAACTAGTTGTACTACTATTATAGATCATAATATAATCTCCAGACTTGGATCGATATACACCAATGTAGTAAGAAGCATCCTTTTCTTGGTACACGAGATCATCATTTGATTTACCTAACTGATGACGCCAAACTTTTTCAGAAAGAAGGGATACTTTGTTCTTAGATGTGTAAAAAAATGTTCTGTTATCATTAGCCCAAGCTCCATCTCCTTGCGTATTTTCTATCTTATCTGGTAGAATCTCGCCTGTTTCAAGATCTTTGAAACGAATGGTGTAAATTCTTCTACTAACATTGTCCTCTGCAAAAGCCAATAGTTTATTGTTGGGCGACACAAATAAACCTCTGACGGCATAGTAGGACTCATTTTCAGCAAGTTGATTGACATCGAGCATGATCTGTTCATCTGCATCAAGGCTCTCCTCTTTTCTACAATATATCGGATATTCTTTACCCTCCTCATATCGAGTGTAATACCAATAGTTATTTTTAAAATACGGAACGGAGGCATCATCTTTTTGTATACGTCCCACCATTTCATCAAATAATGTTTTTTGGAGTACTTCTGTATGCTGAAGTTGCTCTTTTGTAAACTTATTTTCAGCCTCCAGATAATTTAATACTTGCTGGGTTTGTTCATCTTTTGTTTCAGCAGTTTTTTGCTCATCACTCAATCTCATCCAGAAATAAGGATCTACACGTTTGTGATTGTGAATCATTAAAACTGAATCTTTTTTTTGTGCTACGGGAGCTGAAATGGTTGGTTTCATATCAGTACATGATGTTAATAATAGAATTGACGTAAATATGTAAAAATATTGTTTCACAAGGCATATGTTTTTTTCAAATGATCCCATAAGGTTCGTTTAAGATCGGTCGATGAATGAATTAATGATAAAGGTGGTGCTAATAAAATGGACGTATTATTTATTCTCTTGGATGTAACTAAAGACGTTTCTTCAAACAGTTGATTAGGGCCAAATATGATACACTCCGAATAATTTTCGAGTTCCGTTTTAGAAATTGAATGATCTGTATCCAATAATGTGGCATTTTTATTTAGTTCTAAATTTACAGACTTTAAAATCTTGGTTAAAAAAAGTTTTAAAGAATTATCTAAAGTCGTTGACACCATAATCATAGTCTTTATATGCTGTTTATCAGATGATTGATGATTGACAGCTTTTGAGTTGTTATCCAAA
>CAXQBA010000078.1:0-3393 GCA_964221885.1 Luminiphilus sp.
TACGCCAATGTATTTACTCAAATATAATGTCGGGCTTTAGAGGGCGCCAATTTAAAAAGTATGGCTCACCCATATGTATATAGTTACCAATCCCATACTCTCTCATTTCCAATTCAACATGTTCAGCAAAACCCATAAAACATATCCAGCCTTCCTCATCAACGATATCTTCATACCACTCCTCATAATAGCAATCATTCTCACCGTGAAAATTTAGTACATTTTCACCAATGAAAATAAACTTGCATATCCCATTGGCTAACAATGGATTGATTACGGTATCTTTCAACAACATCACATCATTTTGAATACAATCATTCCACTCTCCAATCAGTTCGATAATTACATACTGATTGGCATAATGGGCATAGAGTATTTTTACATATAAAGTCTCTGATCCAATATCATCCCATTGGGGATGTATAAAATAATTGTATATTTTGGTTGAAAATTCAAATTCGGAATAAACCCGACCGTAAAAGGGGGATAATTCATCGTTTTCAGCCTGATACTCTAATCGCCATCTGAAATGTGGTTCAAGATTATGCATAAATCACTTTCCATTTCGGTTAAAATAAAATATTTTTGTGCATACATTAAATAAAACGATACAATGAATAGAAACGAAGTTAGACAAATATCGGTTCACGATCTTAAGTCAATGATTGATAATAATGAGGATATTTTTGTGTTAGACGTTAGAGAACCTGATGAGACCAGTATATGTTCACTTGGTGGAGAGAATATTCCATTGGGTATGATAGACCTACATACGGATAAATTGCCAAGAGATAAAAAAATCATCGCTCATTGTCGAAGTGGTAAACGATCGTATATGGCTTGTTTATTCTTACAACAAGAATACGAAATGGAAAATCTCTATAATTTAGATGGTGGAATCATTGCATGGGCTTCTGAGATTGATCGTGATATGGTTCTTTATTAGAGTTTTTAAAACTCATCAAATACTATGATTGAACGTCATGAACTATATCTTTCCCCTGAAAAAGCCGTTGATTTTGAAGATCAACCCTTATCTATAACACGTTATGTTTCTGACGTACCATTAAATTCTATACGCGATGTAATCATTGTAAAAAAATCCATAGATGCCAGACAACGTAAGGTAAAAGTTCGACTTGTAGTTGATATCTATATCGACGAATCTCACACGGTACCAACCTCAAGCTATCATGGAATGTCAAAAGTTGATGATGCTAAAGAAGTTTTGATCGTGGGTGCAGGTCCCGCTGGTTATTTTGCAGCTTTGAGGTGTCTTGAACTTGGCTTAAGACCTATCATATTAGAGCGAGGTAAGGATGTTCGTGCTAGGCGTAGAGATCTACGAGCAATTCAACAATTCGGAGAAGTCAATGAACATTCCAATTATTGTTTTGGCGAAGGAGGAGCTGGAACCTATTCAGATGGTAAATTATACACACGCTCAAAAAAACGAGGAAAGATCGAAAACATCTTACGAACCTTAGTGGAGCATGGTGCACCTGATGCAATTTTATACGATGCACATCCACATATCGGGTCGAATATTTTACCTAAAATCATCACAAATATTCGTCAAACTATTCTTGATGCTGGTGGTATGGTGCTTTTTGAACACTACGTAACAGATCTCATCATCAAAAAGATAGGATCTACAAAAAAGATCATTGGTCTTCAGGTCAATCAAGAAAAAGAATTCTTTGCAAATGCGGTCATCTTAGCAACTGGACACTCCGCTAGGGATATTTTCAAATTGCTCCATACACATCAAATTCGAATAGAGTCAAAACCTTTTGCACTTGGCGTACGCATCGAACATCCACAACCCTTGATCGATCAAATTCAATATAAGCAAAAACAAAGAGGCCCCTACTTGCCTGCCGCTAGTTACTCATTGGTATGTCAAGTGGATGGAGAGGGCGTCTTTTCCTTCTGTATGTGTCCTGGTGGATTAATCGTTCCAGCTGCTACTTCACCTGGTGAATTAGTTGTAAATGGTATGTCGCTATCAAGAAGAGATTCACCCTACTCGAACTCTGGTATGGTTGTAAGTGTCGATCCAAGCCAGATAGATGAACGTTCTGTACAACAGATGGATGGATATGAGGATAGTGTTTTCATAGGTTTGAATTATCAGGCGATGGTTGAGCGCAAGATGTTTGAAAAAGGAGATGGAACTCAAAAAGCACCAGCACAGCGAATCGTTGATTTTTGCCAATCAAAGCAATCAAGTGATCTTCCTGATACATCTTATATTCCTGGTGTATATTCTGCTGACATGTCTCGATTACTACCAAATACTATCAGTAAGAAGATCCAACAAGCACTTCCTGTCTTTGGTAAAAAAATGAAAGGATATTTTACCAATGATGCACAGATTGTTGGTGTTGAAAGTCGAACAAGTTCACCTATTCGAATTCCAAGAGATTCAGCAAGCATGATGCATAATGATGTGGATGGTTTATTCCCTTGTGGCGAAGGAGCAGGCTTTGCTGGGGGAATAGTATCGGCAGCTATGGATGGAGAAAATGTTGGAATAGCCGTTTCTAAGTATTTGACTTGAATTTAATACTTGATCAATTTGGTAACTTGTTTGATACGATCTGTATCTGTATGATGAATAAAGTACATTCCTGAAGGATATGCCGAAAGATCAATCACACCGCTTGAATGCATCAATATTTGTTCAAATAACAAACGTCCCCATACATCATAACAGCGTAAAAATTGATTGGATAAAGGATCGAACGATGAGTATTGGAACTGTACGATTCCATTGCTTGGATTTGGGGAAAAAGTAATTAAACCATCGTTTATTGACTCTTTGATTGATGATACGTACTGACATGAACTATCAGATATTGTAGCAAATGGATTGAAATTTAACGCAGATGTATCCGTACATCCATAAACAATACACGATTGTAAGAGTTGTTTTACATCTAACTTACCAAATCCCCAATGATCATTTGGACTGAATGGAGCTTGAGCGAATACGTTGGGATCCAATCTAGTTCCATTTAAAAGTGCACTCCGTATATCTGTCCAACTAGCATAGGGTTTACATTCCAAGTACAAGGCAAGTGCTCCGGCAACCATAGGAGCTGACATAGATGTTCCTCTAGATGTTACATGCCAACCATCCTCATTCAGTTTAAAATCATTTATAGATCTGAAATACTGTATTGAACTTAAACTATACGCGGATAAAACTTGACCTCCTGGAGCTGTAATATCTGGTTTAGTATAACCTTTACGTGATGGTCCAAGCGACGAGAAATGAGAAATACCGTATTTAGGGAAACCCGTAGTGAATAAAGAGATTGTATCACCACCATATCGTATATGATAATTTCTATTCTGATAAGATCCTACAGAAATGACTTTTTCCGA
>CAXQBA010000079.1:0-5160 GCA_964221885.1 Luminiphilus sp.
AATCCTCACAAGAATGGCTTAAAAGAATGTAGTAAGCAAAAATAAGCGGTATCCGATTGAATACCGCTATTTAAACATCAGCTTTATTATTGCTTAATTAGTTTGTGGATCTGTCTACCCGTCTCTGTCTCCGTAAATAAAATATAGACACCGGTCTGTAGATCTTGTATATTAAGTTGGTAATATTGATCATCAATAACCCCATCTTGAATAACAGTACCATTCAGACTGACTAATTGATACCCTATTATGATATCCTCACTTTTTAGATTTAAGATCTGTTTCGTAGGATTCGGGAAAATCAATACCTCGGTATTGGAATCAGCTAAACGAACTGACGATGTGATCACTCCCAAAGAGGATAAATCACCTATTAAATGCTCTGACTCATTTGTGATGATCGGTGCGTTGAAATCGAAATAGATATAAGCTTCATTGTGTATATAGGTTCCTAATGGAAGATCTTTTTGCTGATCGATCTTGAACGAAACAAACCCTTGGGAGGCATCTGGATTCGTCGAACTATCCGGTAATAAGATATTATTAAAAGTCCATTCAATTACATTGCTAGATATCATTGCAAAACTGTACGAATGACTTGATGCCCCCACATATATACTTGACATATCTAGCTCAGCAGGAATGGTATCTTGAATTACTACGGTAAACGCTGTATCCGTACCTGTATTCTGAAAACGGATCATATATTCGATAGAGGTATTCGGTTCAATTAAATGTAAGTCCGTTAAACCTAATGGAAACCCTCGTTTATCATTGGGGTCATACGCAGCAGCCGTCTCAACACAATCAATGTCCTGATTCATATCATCATCATCTTGAATGAACTGATTCGGCACGCCAGGTGTCCAATTATTGGCTATTTGTGTTGAGTTACCACATAACTCTACGACTGCGTTGGGCTGCGAATTGCCTGGGTGGCCAGGATGCTGATCTACTTCCAGTCGCCAAGTTGCTCCATTTGCTGGGAAACAGAAGGTAGCCGTATCGCCACCAGCCAAAAGAACGGAATCTACCATAAATAATGCAGAATCAATATAAATACGAACCTCTTGATAGCATTCCATATCCCCATCTACAGGATCTCCAGTATTGATGACGTAGAAGCAAATCAGGTTCCCATTGATACATTCACCCTCTACCATCAGGCTAGATTGATCCCAAATACCACATGGGCCTGTCGCCGTTGTATCGTCTCTGTATGTACAGGAGTCGATCGGATAGATGCGCGCATCTACGCAAACAGTTTGTCCGATAGGGGCAGCACAACTTACACTACATTGAAGTACAAGACTTCCGCATTCACCAGGAGCTAAATAACCCACATAAAATTCATAGAGATTCCCTAATATGGATGTAGCTGGAACAGATGAATTTAGCACAAAGAAAGTGGTATCTAACTCAACCGTCACGTATACACTATCTCGCCCTACCGTTGATTGGGCATCATTACAATATTGTACATACACATTGTTATTAGAAAAGCAAGGCCTAGCTCGTGGCACAGAAACATCTACATACAGATCAGCACACTCGTAATTGGCAAACATATAAAAGTCATTACCAGTTGAAGAATCCTGAATAGTGGTAATGACTGGTGCATAAACCCCCGAATTAGGACAGACCATAGACCACAAGATTGAATCGTACAAGACGGTTATCTGATAAGTACCGATAGGCACTCCATAAAATAAATAGTATCCATTTGCATCGGTCTGTGTAACATATCCGCCTGGATTTAAAACCACATTCCAGCCTGCTAGATCAATATCCGTGCTATCATCGATACAATCTGCCGCTAGATCATGAATGATTTGACCTGAAATCTCACTGTAGGATATTAAGCTACAATCTTGAATGATCACACATTGAATCTCTCGATAGGTAGAACTAATAAGCTGCCCATTACGATATTCTTCAACCATTATACAAACCGATGCAACCTCTGGTTGAACAGGTGTAACCGTGATTACGCCCGTATTGGGATCGATAGTTACAGGAACAAAAGTCCCCAAGAAGGCATTTCCAGAGTAAGCCGGATTATACCATACAGGACCCTGGGTCGACTGGCAATCGATCAATGAGTACGTTAATGAATCACCTTCAAGATCATACGCCATCTGGTCATAGATCAATGTTTGATTGACACAGCCCATCATGATCGGTGTACTATTAAAAATCGGTGTACTGTTACATATCGAAGTTTCTACATTTATCGTTTCCAGTCGAATATCCGACAAAGACGGATCAGAAATATTGGTTATAGAGGGGCTTCGACAACAGGTAGATGCCCCATAAAAAATAGGTCCACAATTGGGCGCCGCAGTAAAAACACCCGTATACGTTACTTTTTGCACTCCCAAACCAGGGCCGCCATTACAACTACTCATATTCCCCCAGAACACCGGTGAGACATCAACAGTCGACTGTAGCCCTACTGTTACAGTATATTGCGTACAGGAATAAAATGCTGTAATGTTGTATTGTTGTGGCATGCCTATACCCGTACAATCGCGATAGTACACCAACTTAACCTGATATACATTTGGTTGCAAGCATTCATAACTGATCTCCCCACCCAATATGTGAGTAGCATGCAGATCAGTAGTAAGAAAAAGGAATAATAGGAAATAGATTAGGTTTTGTACAATTGGTCTCATGTGATTTGAATTTTAACTTTATATACATAACCATACAAAATGTTAAAATGTGGATATGTTAATATAAAAAAAAGAACCTAAATTCATATTCACCCTTACAAGTAAATGAAAATCAACAACTTATTTTTTAAATTTTTTTTAGGTTTTATCTAATCAAATCCAGTTCTTGTTCAATGTCAGCCATCAGGTTTTCCATATCACGTACTAATTTCTCAGACATCGTTAATTTAGCAAGTGTTTGTTTTTGCCAGATTGATATGACATATAGCAGATGAGGGTCTGTAAATATTTCGACGCCTAATTGCTCTACTTTTTCCACCGGATCATAACTGATATAAGGAGTAAACTGTTCACGAAGAAAATCATCAGAATTAGTGAATGAGGACTCATTCACATAAAAAAGAATATTATTGATCTCTTTGTTGTACAAATTGATCAGATCACGTCTAAGTGAACTATTTGAAATGATGGACATGCCCTCCTCTACTGCCATAGTGTAAGAAGCATCATTGCATTGAAAGGTTGTATTATAGTCAATTACCCATCTGATGATATTATAAACACTTCTATCCTCTGGATACCCATCACTCTGGGCAACTACTTCAAAGAATGCATCACATTCAGATTCAAGTCTTTTATAAGAAGTGATATTGTCATTTAGATCAGCTGTATCCAATGATAAATCCAGTAAAACACCCTCCAAAATTTCAATTTCTTTTGCTTTTGTCTTTGCTTGCTCATTTAGATTGTTAAAATAAACGGCAATCAAAATACCGATCACAACAAAAATAATTTCACGGACACTATAACCTATAATTTGTATTACTTTATGGAGGGTATTTTTTTCAGTAGTGTGGCTCATATTCTAATAAGTTTTGAATTTTAACACCGATTGAAAATAATCAAATAGTTTTGATATTCATTAGTTGTTCATTTTAGTACATTACAGTTCATATTCTCAAAATAGAACTTACATCTTTCTTTTTGAAGAATCCGTTTTGATTTTGTAAAATATATTTAATTAAACTATGATTGAAACTTCTTTAGACTTCAGATGTGGCAAACAGATGAAAAATCGGTTTATGTTAGCTCCTATGACCAATCAACAAAGTCATGAAGATGGTACCTTGTCAGAAGAAGAGCTTCATTGGTTAACTATGCGAGCCAAAGGTCAATTTGGTCTAGTTATGACCTGTGCATCCCATGTTCAGGAAAATGGAAAAGGGTTTCCTGGTCAACTCGGTATTTTCTCAGACAAACATGTTCCTGGTCACCAACGGTTAGTCAAAGCGATCCAATTACATGGTAGTCTCGCTGTCATTCAATTACACCATGCGGGCATGAGATCTCCACAAGAACTGATAGATGGAGCTCCTCTTTGCCCATCCGACAACAAAAAACATAAAGCGAGAGGCTTAACACACGATGAGGTGATTCAGCTTAGAAATGATTTTATACAGGCTGCGATCCGTTCAAAAGAATGTGGGTATGATGGTGTGGAAATTCATGGAGCACACGGATATATTCTCTGTCAATTCCTTAGTAGTGAGATCAATCACCGAACAGATGAATATGGTGGAAATCTTGAGAACAGAGCGCGATTGATCCTTGAAATCGCTCAAGGGATTCGAGAAGCTTGTGGCGATCATTTTTTACTCGGATTACGACTTTCGCCCGAGCGGTTCGGTATGGATATACAGGAGGTCAAAACGGTTTGTAACTGGTTGATCGATTCAAATGTATTGGATTTTTTAGATATCTCACTTTGGGATTGTTTCAAGATGCCCGAGGACGAAAAATACAAAGATAAACCCCTACTTGATCACTTTACGTCAATGAATCGAAAAAACACCCGATTGACGGTTGCAGGTAAGATTATGACCGCTAACGATGTTAAGTGCATTATGGATGCTGGAATTGATTTTGTATCGATTGGTCGAGCTGCCATCCTTCATCATGATTATCCGCTACGAGTTATCAACGACTCTCAATTTTCACCAACACTTACTCCTGTTTCCCCAGAGTATCTTCAAAATGAAGGCTTAAGCGATATATTTATCAATTACATGCGACGTTGGCCTGATTTTGTGATGGATTAACATTTGTTCATAAATTTATATATTGTATTACGAATAAACAACAAAATCTTGATACAGACGTAAAATTACTCAAAATTACATATTCTTTTCGCTACTTAATTATTGAGTAGTTGTTAATGTAATTTAAAAATTTAACCTTCTAAAAACACTCATTATGAACAAGAATCTACTTCTAAGCTGGAGTATCAGGATAGTGATAGTTGTAGCTTCGATTCCTCTGTGTGCCCAAAATGTAGGAATCAACAACCCGTCACCAACGGCAAGACTGCATGTTGTAGAACCCACAAACGGTATTAGAGGATTTCGGATAGATAAGTCAAACTCTCAAGATGGTTTGTTTATCAACCTCAACAATACTTCAGGGGGAATAGGAAATGGAATAG
>CAXQBA010000080.1:0-3788 GCA_964221885.1 Luminiphilus sp.
GTATTGGTCGTCCTTCTACTTATGCCCCAACTATCTCTAAGATCATGGATCCGAATAGGGGCTATGTTGTAAAAAAGACCAAAGAGGGTAGAGAACGATCATACATACAACTTCGGCTCATAAAGTCCGATCACAATATCCAAAGAGAAGAATTATCTGAAAATACAGGGTTTGAAAAAAATAAGTTATTTGCAACCGATCTTGGTCTTCAAGTGACTGATTTTTTAGCTGATCACTTTGCTGATATCATGAATTATGACTTTACGGCTAGTATTGAAGAACGATTGGATAAAATTGCTTCGGGTGGGGAGCATTGGGTTGATTTTCTAGATTCCGTCTATGTGCCGTTTCATGAGGTAATAGAACATACCTTAGAAAATGCAGAGCGTGTTACAGGAGAACGTGTTCTGGGAAAAGATCCAAAATCAGGGTTGACCCTTCTGGTACGAATTGGTCGTTATGGTCCTATTGCTCAGATCGGAACACAAGAAGAGTTAGGCGAGAATAAACCTCAATATGCTAATTTAAAAGATGATCAATCAATTGAGACGATCGATTTAGAAGAAGCACTAACCTTATTTCAATTTCCTAAAACGATTGGTCAATATGAGGAGCAAGATGTTATTATCGTGGAAGGACGTTACGGTCCATTTGTGAAATTTGACAATAGTTATATTTCCATACCTAAAGGAATGAGTCCGCATAGCATTGATCTAGCAAAGTCCATTGAATTGATCAATGAAAAGCGAAAAGCAGACATGCCCATTGGTCATTATGAAGATAAACCGATCACCAAGGGAAGCGGTCGATTCGGTCCATTTGTAAAATGGAATAATAAATATGTTTCCATTACAAAAGGGTCTGGTTTTCAATTGGATTCTATTACGGAAGACCAAGCGGTATTGTTGATCAAAGCAAAGCTAGAAAAAGAGGCCAATAAATATATCAAGGAATGGAATGATGAAGGTATTCAGGTTGAAAATGGAAGGTGGGGTCCCTTTATCCGATTTGGCAAAAAGAACTTTAAGCTCTTGAATGTTGAGACAGGTAAGAAAATGACATTGGAGGAAGCTCAAACCGTAACGTTGGATTTTGTAAAGGATCAGATTCGCCAACAAGGAGGTGAATTGGATCAAAAAGGAGGTGGTTCAGCAAAAAAAACAAGCCGAAAGAAACCGACAAAAATTAAAAAGTAGATGCTAGATGTTTGATGATTTCCATAGAATTCACGAGCTGTATCGGATTTATCAATCGTACCCAACTATTTGTATAGACTCTCGTCAATCTGTGACGGATTCCTTGTTCTTTGCGGTCGGACGTAAGGATCAGAATGGGCATCACATGGGTAATCGTTTTGCTGCAGCTGCTATTTCATCAGGTAAGGCAGCCTTTGCCATTATAAATGATCCTGGTTTAAAGGAAGAATTTTCTGATGACCCCCGTTTCATATTGGTAAAAGATGTGGAGCAAACGCTACAAATCTTAGCCTCGTACCATCGAAAACACATTGATACGCCCATTTTAGCTATTGCTGTTTCGAATGGAAAAACAACAACAAAAGAGCTTTTGAGTGCTTGTTTTTCTAAGTCAAAAAAAGTCTTTACCACCAGAGGAAATCTGAATAATCATCTGGGTGTTCCGTTAAGCCTTTTATCGATACAAAAAGACTATGATCTTATTATACTTGAAATTGGTGCTAATCATTTAAATGAAACTCGATTCTTGGCGGATTTAATAGCTCCTGATTACGGTTTAGTGACTAATAATGGTAAAGATCATATTGGAGAATATGGATCAGTTGAAAATATAGTCAAGGCAAATAAAGAATTATATGACCATTTGGCCTCAACCAATAAAACAGCGTTCGTAAACCAATCCAATACGGAATTAGTTCACATGGCTTCCACTGTTGTGCATCAGATTCAATATGGTTTGGCAACGTCCTGCCAATCAACTATTTTGGATGGAACGCCCTTAAAGATAGAGCTTGATCTATATGGTGCTACCTATGAGATTAGTACTCATTTATTCGGTTCATTTTGGATTGACAGTGTACTAGCAGTTATTTGTATTGCCGATCACTTTGGTCTTTCTATAGATGATATACGTGAGGGTTTAATGAATTATCAACCTGAGGCGTTACGGTCTCAATGGGTAACTTGGGAAGGATATCAGGTTTTACTTGATTGTTATAATGCAAATCCAACGAGTATGTCTGCATTTCTTACTGCGATCTATGAATCGAATTCGAGTAGCCCGAAACACCTTATTTTAGGTGAAATGAAAGAACTCGGCACATACACTGAATCTGAACATGAAATGTTGATCAACCAGATTGATTTCACCTATTTTAGTAAGGTGTTTTTAATAGGTTTTGCCTTTGAATCCTACAAAAGCAATCATTCAAAGATTCAATGGCTCCCGAATATTGATAACTTCCCTTTTGGTTCATTCTTGAATTCAATAGAAAAAGGCTCGATCTATGTAAAAGGTTCTCGATCGAATCAATTAGAAAAGATTTTTACATAAAATTAGTAAAAATTAAGGCGTATTAGTAATATTACCCTATTACCAATCGTCTAATCATATATGCAACGTAATAAGTTTCTTTTAGCTCTCTTAACCTTGTCTGTTCTTGGATTCCTTGGTGGTTTTATCGTTTGGTGGGGTATTGCTTTGGTCGCATTGATCGTGGCCGCTATTTTTAGGCTATCATTCATTGGAACGGTGTCATTTGGTTTTATAGGCGGCGCATTAAGTTATTGGATACAACTTTTCTACATAAACTCACTGAATGAAAATATACTTGCGGATCGTTTAGACGAATTATTCCCTTTCAATCCCATTGTAGTCTCCATTCTTATTGGTGCTTTATTGGCTGCTTTAGGTGCTATTTGTGGCAAATATACCAGTGATGTTTTATTCGGTGAAGTCAAAAAAGTTAAGTATAGAGGCAAATACAAATAAATCTGTGAAAGGCACATTGACGATGGTTCGTAAATTCATTTTTATTTTATCCATATTCTCGATCTTTACGGTCATTATGTGTCGTTCAGGCATTAACAGACCTGCCAATATTGATCTATCCAAGAAAATCACTGAGGTCATGTCTGCGGACTCATTGTCTGTTCCCTTTAAGGAGTCTTTCATACAAGCCCAAGAAGATATTGTGGATTCGATACTCTCGACCCTCAGTGAAAAGGAAAAAATCCGTCAACTCTTCATGCCAGGTGTGTATCCAACTCGTGGTGAATCCGAAAAACAACGGATCATCGATCTTATCAAGGAAAAAAAGATTGGTGGTTTGATCTTTTTTAAGGGAGATGCGTCCACTATTGCAGCATGGATTAAAGCCTTTCAAGAGGTCAGTGAAATCCCCTTATTGATCTCTATTGATGGAGAGTGGGGTGTCAGTATGCGCATCAAACAAGCTATTAAATTCCCCCGTCAATTAATGTTGGGAGCTATTCAAAACGATGGCTTATTATACGAGCTGGGACGTCAAGTTGCCATGGAATGTAAGCAACTTGGAATTCATATCAATTTTGCGCCAGTAGTTGATGTGAATAATAACCCAGATAATCCCGTGATCAATGATCGTTCATTTGGTGAGGATAGAGACAACGTAACTCAAAAGTCAATTGCCTACATGAGAGGCATGCAGGATAACGGGATTATTGCATGTGCCAAACATTTTCCAGGTCATGGTGATACAGATGTTGATTCACATAAAGATCTTCCCGTTATTAATCATGATATGAATCGACTTGACTCTATCGAGTTGTATC
>CAXQBA010000081.1:0-3694 GCA_964221885.1 Luminiphilus sp.
TCTGTGTGATTCATCCTTATTGCACCTATGTTATTGAGAATATTCTAATTCGTTAAAGCTCTCAAAAAAAGTATTTATTCGTTTTGTATGTGTATGTTTACAGTAGGTAAATATTTGATAGAACATGCTCAAAAAGTCACTTTCATTTCCAAGTTCTCATACGATACTTCTTATTATTGCTGGCATTATTGCCATTTTAACCTGGTGTATTCCATCAGGAAAATTTGAACAACTCTCCTATCAGACCTTACATAATGAGGGATACTTTATACATGAAAAAAACAACACGACCGTTCAATACAGAGCTAGCCAAGATTTGTTGGACAGCTTAGGTATTCAGATCGCTTTATCAAAGTTTGAAAATGGTGATATTCGTAAACCGATCGGTATTCCTGGCACATTTCAATATATCGATAGTCAACCACAAGGTATAACAGCGTTTATTCAATCCCCTATCAAGGGTATTTCCGATTCGATGGACGTTATTCTTTTTGTTTTGATTATTGGTGGTTTTATTGGAATCATAAATCGATCCGGGGCATTTGATGCAGGTATTCAGGTACTAGCCCGATCGATGAAAGGACATGAAAAATGGCTTATCATCATTATCTGTACATTAATCGCACTTGGAGGTACCACATTTGGATTAGCTGAGGAGACAATTGCTTTTTATCCAATCCTTGTACCGGTTTTTTTAGCCACTCGATATGATGCCATGGTTGCTCTTGCTACGATTTATATTGGCTCGGCTATGGGGACCATGGCATCAACCGTTAATCCGTTTAGTGCCATTATTGCATCTGATGCTGCTGGTATTAATTGGACAAGTGGTCTTTACGGACGGCTGATCATGCTTTTGATAGGATTGGTTATTTGTCTGTGGTATATCATCCGCTACGCAGAGAAGGTCAAGAATGACCCATCTAAATCAATAATCTTTGAACAGAAAGATGAAATTGATAACTTGTTTAAAAAAGATGAGACCAAAGAGATTGCTTTTACTGGTCGAACAAGCCTTATACTTATTATATTTTTAGCCTCTTTTATTGTCATGATATATGGTGTTTCATCTCTAGACTGGTGGTTTTTAGAAATGACAACCCTATTTTTTGTTAGCTCTATATTGATTGGATTTATAGCTAAGTTTAGTGAAAAAGTATTTGTTGCTGAATTTGTAAATGGAGCTAAAGACCTCTTGAATGTAGCATTAATCATTGGTCTAGCCAGAGGTGTTTCCGTAATCATGGAAGATGGTCAGATCAGTGACACACTCCTATTCTATTCTTCGAATATCGTTGAAAACCTATCAGCTGGTGTTTTTGCCAATGTCATGTTATTCATATTTGCAGGTCTTTCCTTTTTTATACCTTCCTCTTCAGGAATGGCAGTTCTATCCATGCCTATTATGGCACCACTAGCAGATGTAGTTGGCGCTCCCAGAGAAATCGTTGTCGATGCCTATCAGTATGGTATGGGTTTAATGGCCTTTATAACACCTACAGGCCTTATCTTGGCATCGTTGACCATGGTAAATGTAACATACAATAAATGGCTTCGATTTGTAGGTCCATTACTTCTATTTTTAACGATCTACACCTGCGTTCATCTGGTGATATCACTTAATTTTCTGTAAAACTAATTTTTAATTTATATGGATGTCTGTACATTCCAACATAACCAAGATAGCTGAACAGTGTTACCTTCAGATTCAAGAAATCCTTGATACCAATCGAAATGAACCAACTCTTTTAGGCTTGGGTCTCAAAAGTATCTTGAATCACTTTGTCAATGAGGTATGTAGTGGTGAACCAATTCGGTTTTCAAATCTTTTTTCGCAACTAACGTTCATTCAAAACAAATATAGCAGCTCCTCTAGAATCCACTTGCTGCGACGATTCCCTAGAAGACACAACCGATTTCAAACCAATTCAAACGAAGAATATGTCATTTATTTAGCAGACCAACTTTCAATTTTTATTGAGAAAGTAAGCCAAAAAACAATACCCACTTCACTTTGTGTACTGATACAACATACTATTCCAAATGAATATGATCATCCATTCTCTAAAAGAAATAAGGGTAACCTACGTGTTTGTATTATAGAGAAAAAAAGTACCTACGAGTACATGGCTCATATTGATGACGATACTGATCAACATATTCAAATTCAATTAGAACAACTTTGTAGTAGAAATGGATTCGAGACATTAGATTATGTAGAAGTGGGTAATGTGTTGCAGTTAATCAATCCTTCAATAAACGAGAATGGACAATACTGCCCACAATATATTATTCTAGAACCTGATTATTTAGTTGATGTAACGGCTATTGCAGAATGTATGCAAGATTATGCGGTTTCGCCACTTTGGTATCTTCGAAAAAAAATAGAGGCTATTCCAAATAGTCGATATATTCGATTGGGTAATTATGCAAATCGAGTCGTCGATGATCTTCTTTCATCAAATAGCGATTCATCCATTGATCACTTACAAATACTCCGAAGCGATTTTGCTGCGAATCCCATTGCTTACAGTACTTGTTTTGACCTGTCTGATGATTCGAGACTAAAACAATATGTAAAAGATGCAAAAATGCATTTTGATACGATTAAATCTGTGATCGAAAAACAATTACCCTCACTTGGAATCCAACGAAACACTATTTCACTTGAACCTGCCTTCATATCCGCTCGTTTTGGTATTCAAGGTCGTTTAGATATCTTATCTCAAGATGAAATAGGAAACATCAGGATCATCGAATTAAAATCCGGATCAACACCGTTTCCTGACGACAAAACAAGTGTCAAGATAAATCACCAAGCTCAACTCTACCTTTACTATCAATTAGTTGCAGATGCTCTTAATGGAACCAGCCATTCTCAAACCAACATCCAAGGGTATATTCTATATTCTAAATCAAGGTCCAGTCCCTTACGTTTTGATGCTCCCAACATCCAACGTGTAGGTAGAATCTTTGACATTAGAAATCAGATCGTAAGGATCGAAAAGCAATTGATATCCGATTCATTTGAAATCACGAATTCCCTGTTTGAGAAACTAGCAGATGAACGTAAATTTGACCCTTCAATCAACCCTAAGTTCAGATCTATCTTAATAGACCAACATCGAAAAATTATGCGGCCAATTAAAATGGCCAGTCCAACCGAATTACATTATTTTTATTCGTTTTTCCAATTTATTGCATCCGAGCAATTTATGGCTAAAACAGGTATGGGTGATCGTAGAGGTCGATCTCAGGCCAGTCTTTGGTTGAAAACAACTCTGGAAAAGGAAAAAGCATTTGAAATATTGGATCAGCTTGTTTTTAAGTCGCTCGATCTTGTCTTTGACAAACAAGTGATCTGCTTTTCCAGAACTCGATCTGACATATACACCAATTTTAGAGTCGGTGACATTTGCATCCTATACCCGAATCGGGTTCTTGACATAAATTCCTTTGAAAGCCGTATCGATCAAAAGAATTCCATTCATTTGATACTAAAATGTCATATACAATCAATAACTGATAAAAAGGTTATCGTACAACTTCGACACAAACAAGACATAGATAGCTCATTTACAAAATATTCTCATTGGACATTAGAGTTAGATCACATGGATCACTCTTATGTTGCTCAACAGCGAAATCTACATCAATTCCTTTCTGCTGATCAGGCTATCAAACAATTAGTACT
>CAXQBA010000082.1:0-6781 GCA_964221885.1 Luminiphilus sp.
TCCCCTATCGTTGTTTTATATTCTGTTCTACTATCAAGTATTTAGTTCGTGAGATTGATCAACACAATAAAAGAGCTTTCTTTTTTTGATACGTTCAAACACGTATCTACGTATTTTAGTGGTACTGTATTGGTTCACGCTCTTGGTCTGATCACATTACCGATTTTTACAGCATTCTTAACAACAGAAGAATACGGGATCATCAATGTATTTACCAGTATAACAATGCTGTGTGTTGTGATGTTATCTTGCAACGTAATATCCAGTGTTCAACGATACTATTTTGAAGAAAACAACGATATTTCCTCGTTTGTTAGTACTATTTTGGGATTTACACAGCTAACATTCCTATTAGGAGCAACGATAATCTATATCTATAGGGTTTCTTTTGCTGATTGGATTAATTTACCCGTTGATACCATACCATGGATGCTGCTTACTATATATGCAACTATCTTTTTGACGATTTATAATCAGATAAAGATTGCGCAGAAAGCAAGTGTACATTTTGTGCGCATGCAGGTAGCCTGGCAATATGGTAAATTTGGCTTGGCTATAACAGCTATTTTACTTGTTGCATCCTCTCATCTTGACCAATCCATGTATATGGCAAAAATAGGAGCAGATGCTATAATAACGATAATAGCAAGTTTATTTGCTTTGTATTTAATAAAGTCATTTTTATGTGTACCAAAAGATATTTTGAAACACCTAAAGTATGCTTTTGTATATGCTATTCCGCTATTACCTTTTGTATTAAGTAGTTACATTTTGACAGCGTTTGATCAATGGTATATTAATACGAGTATTGGAAATGCTGAAGCAGGATTATATAGTTTTGCTTATAAGATCGGTTTCATATACATGGGATTTAGTACAGCTCTCTTAAATGGGGCAGCACCTAGTTATTACGAAATGATGAACCAAGGAGAACTATCAAAGGTGACAGATCAATTGAAAAGTATGGTTCGATTATTGAGCCTGGCGGGTTGTTTTCTGATATTATTTTCTATGGATCTTGGGCGAATCTTGTCGTCAAGCGAACAGTTTGAAACGGCTTTTGATATTATTCCCGTCTTAGTACTAGCCTATTTATTCTATGGAGTAGCGACCTTTTACAATAGAGCAATATATTATAATAAACAAAATATATATTTAACTGTAATCATTGTTTTTGTAAGTGTTGTTAATATAGTTCTCAATATTAAATATATTCCAATATACGGGTATAAAGCAGCTGCATATACAACGCTAATTTCGTATTTTTTAATGGCGATCCTTTCTGTTATTGTTGTAAAAACAAGAATTAAAATGGGGAATCAACCGGTCCTGTTCGCTATTCGTTATATCAGTGTGTTGGTAGGACTAATTTTGATAGATTATTATTTTGTACGTACGATCGGCCTGACATCTATCTTTCAAGGAATAATAAAAATTATTTTATTTTTGGTCTTTGGAGTTGTTCTCTTTCGCAATAAAATTTCAATCATCTTAAATATTAGACATGATAAAAGCTAATAATCCAAGGTTAACATCTTGGATAACCGTTGATAAGGATTCAGATTTTCCCATACAGAATATACCGTTCGGAATTTATTCGAAAGGCGATGGACAAAAGCGTGTAGCGACGATTATTGGTGAACAAATCATCGATTTATATGAATTGGCGGTATTGGGTCATTTTAATGGTATTGTTGAACAGGCGTCTGTATTCGTCAATGATTTTATAAATGAATTCATGGCACTAGGAAAGCCTGTTACTCGGCAGATTCGAGATAAGGTTTCAGAGATCTTTCGCTCTGAAAATGACCAATTATCCAAGGATGAATCGTTTAAAAATAAGGTTTTGTCCAATGTCTCTGATGTAACGCTTCATTTACCAGTTAAAATAGGGGATTATACGGATTTTTACTCCTCAAGGGAACATGCAACAAACGTAGGAACTATGTTCAGAGATCCAAATAATGCCTTGTTGCCTAATTGGTTGCATTTGCCTGTTGGCTATCACGGAAGAGCGTCATCAATTGTTGTTTCAGGAACGGAAATACATCGTCCTAAAGGACAACAAAAACCTAATGACGGACCACCGGTTTATGGACCGAGTAAACTATTGGATTTTGAATTAGAAATGGCGTTTGTAATTGGACGTTCTACACAAATGGGAGAGACGATCAGTACGGCAAATGCAGAGGAATATATTTTCGGATTGTGTTTGTTCAACGACTGGTCCGCGCGAGATATTCAGAAATGGGAATACGTTCCATTGGGCCCATTTCTTGCCAAGAATTTTGCATCAACGATATCACCATGGATTGTTACATTAGATGCTTTAGAGCCATTCAGAACAGAGGGTTATGAACAAGATCCTGAAGTGTTACCATATTTAAAGTATAAGGGAAATTGTAATTATAATATTGATTTACAAGTAGCGATCAAAACAGAAAATGGAGATGAGAATTTGATCTGTCAATCCAATTTTAAACATATGTATTGGACAATGACTCAACAATTAGCCCATCATACAGTTAATGGATGTAATATCAACGTAGGGGACATGTGTGCTTCTGGGACGATTTCAGGGCCGACTCCGGATAGTTATGGCTCGATGTTGGAATTATCCTGGAGAGGTACAAAGCCATTGACAATGAAAGATGGTTCACAACGGAAGTTTATACAAGATGGTGATACGGTTATAATGAGAGGGTTTGGAAAAAATGAAGGAGTCAGAATTGGATTTGGTGAATGTGTAGGACCCGTAAAAAAAGGTTAGACAGTAAATGAAATCAGTAATCAAGTTTCTATTATTCATTAGTGTTGGGATCGTAATATTATATTTTGTATACGAGAACCAATCGAATGGATATGCTTTGGAGTGTCAATGCAAAGGAGATTGTGTGCATGATAATCTGATAGACAAATTGATCTTTGATTTTAAGAATACACATATATTTTGGTTGGCTGTGGTTTGTTTTGCGTTTATGGTCAGTAATTTAAGTCGGGCACTTCGATGGAATATGTTGATCGAACCACTCGGATACAAACCCAAAACATTTAATACGTTTTTTGCTACGATGATCGGCTACATGATCAATTTAGCGTTGCCTAGGGCAGGAGAGGTTGCTAAACCTGCAGCAGTGAGTCGTTACGAAAAGATTCCCTTGGAAAAATTATTCGGGACCATTGTCGTGGATCGTATTTTTGATGTGTTGATGTTACTGATTGTAACAGGGATTACATTTTTGACACAATTTCCGTATATCTATGGTTTTTTATTCGGTGAAAAAGCACCAAGTGTGGAGTGTATTGAAGGTGTTGTACCAGTGGAACAAGGGATGAATATACCTTGGGCTATGTTGTTTTGGATAGGAGTGGGGCTTGGAATCTTGTTCCTTTTATTTGTCGTGATCAACTGGAAGAATGTAAAAACATGGGGGATTACTCAAAAAATATTAGATCTGTTCACTAATTTTTTAGAGGGGATCAAAACCGTCTTTCAATTAAAAAGACCAAGTATGTTTATCTTTCATACGGTAGTGATCTGGTTGATGTATTATTTAATGATGTATCTCTGCTTTTTTGCATATCAACCAACCTCCTCATTGGCCATGTCGGCTGGATTATTAGCGTTTGTTTTTGGCGCATTCGGTATGGTTATACCATCTCCAGGAGGTATGGGAACCTATCAAATCGCCGTGACTGCTGCATTGGTTATTTATGGTGTGGCTGAAGCGGATGCATTTGCCTTTTCAAACATTATCTTTTTTACAATTACCTTGTTCTGTAATATTTTCTTTGGCATGATGGCATACATCGTGTTACCAATTTACAATCGAGGATATGAACCAACTCTTCCCAATGATCAAGCATAAGATTCAACACATTAAAGGTGCGTGTAGAACCATACAAGCATGGAAAGAGAACGGGGACCGAATCGTTTTTACGAATGGCTGTTTTGATCTGATACACAAAGGACACATACACTATCTCTGTGAAGCTGCTGAGCTTGGTGATCGTTTGGTTGTTGCACTTAACGCTGATGCATCTATTAAGCGATTGAAAGGAAATGATCGGCCAGTAAAAGATCAGGACAGCCGATTATTGACCATGGCTAGTTTTCAGTTTGTGGATCTTGTGGTTTCCTTTGAGGAGGATACGCCATATTTACTTATAGAATCGTTTCTACCCGATGTACTTGTAAAAGGAGGCGATTGGACGATTGATCAAATTGTCGGCTCGGACTTAGTTCTCAATAATGGGGGAGAGGTGAAACAGCTATCGTTTATAGAAGGATGTTCTACGACGAACTTAATCAACCGGATCAAGCCTGTTTAACGATCCCTAAATGAAGGATTCGTCCACCTGATTGGTTAACGGGACTGACACTTTTACCGATAACTATGCCATCTTCTGGTGCAAAATATTCTTTGATCACAGCACCAAAAATATTACAAATAACCGCAATTTTTTGTCCTTTAGATACACGATCTGTGAGGTTTACATCTACACGCAAAAGACCACCGACATCTGTATATAACCAGTATGAGCGCGAACATACGATCGGTGCGGATTGTATATCAATAATAGAGTCAGGAATCATATCTAAGTAAGAAAGGACATTATGAATACCTATTATTCCAGATTTAACCATTTTGTTTTGAAGACTATTGGGGTTACCAACTTCTAACGTTAAAGCCGGAATATCTATTTCATCTGCAGCACCACGTAATGTTCCATCTGATGGAGGATTATGTACAATGATCTGTGCATTTTGTAAAAAGGCCATTTTACGAACAATGGGATGTTTTAGATCAGCACGTACGTAAAAAGAATTAATACGACCCTGACTAGCAGTATGTAGATCCACGAGATAATCAAACTTTTTAATAACCTTAGAAAAAAACTGATGTGCGTACTCTTGGCTTACATTACCATTCTCTTTACCAGGCATGATGTGATTTAGATCGACATTGTTCAGGTATCTTCGTTGTTTAGCAAGGTAGGAGGGGACATTTACGACAGGCACACCAATAATAATCCCGTTGAGTGAATCAACTTGTATTTCATTAAATAGACGTTGAATTACAAAGATACCATTTAACTCATTCCCGTGAACAGCTGCCGTAAGACCGACAATAGGATGATCGGATCGACCTTTTGCAACAATAATAGGAATTCGAATGGGTTGTGAAATACCATCATAACTAATGGTTAACCAAAAGTGTGAGATCGTTTCGGGCGCAATTGCATGAAGATCCAACGAATCAATTATTTTTTCATTTATCATATATTTCATTTATATAGGTGAACAAGGCAGTAGCAAGCTTTTTATCAATCAAAGGGTCTGATTCTTCTTTAGCTGGAGCAAGCCCACCAACACTCATTGTATTAATCTCAGAAATAACACGCTGTCCATGATCATTGACTAAGGTATCAATCCCATAAAGGACAACCCCAATTTTAACCAAACGTTTGTTTAGTGTTTTTATTAATACCTTTTCTTCGGGTGAGATGTCTGTTTTTTGAGAGGTTCCTCCTTGAGCTACATTACATAACCATGAACCAACAGCTGGAAGACGAAGCGATGTCGCCAATAGATTACCATTAGCTACAATAATACGTTTATCTCCATGATGTACATTTTTTAGAAATTTCATAGCAAGCATCCCATCTGTTTCTAGTTCCTCTTGGATCATATGTAAATATTCATTCAGAGGAAAGGTTGTTGATCCATCATAAACCGTATTTTTTTCAATTTTCACAATTCCTTTCCCACCATATGACTTAAGAGGTTTTAAGACGATAGGAAACTTCATTGAAAATTGAATCACATCCTGCTCCTTTGTACAGTGTTGCATTGGAGGGCACAGTTCTGGAATTTGTAAAAGAAACAACTTATTACTTGACTCTTTGATACCAATAGGGTCGTTGATAAAAACACCTAAAGGATGTGATCGATTAAGATGCTCAAGGAAGGAATCGGATAAGGGTCTAGGAACTCGCATTATGATCACATCAAAAAAGGACAGTTCTTTTTGTGTCGTTTTCCCTTTAAAAAAACCCTGTCCAAAAGAGATAACCTGTTCTTGTTGATGAGCAAATATCGTTGCTGTTTTACTTTGAAAAAAGGGAGTATTCTTTTTATTGGATCGACTTGCAATAAAAAGAGAATTACAACGGGGGTCTTTGTATAAAGCATTTGCAATCAAATACATTGAGTTGTGACGGCTATGCGTTGTATCATCCGTTAATATGAGTATACTATATTTATTCATTGGCGACCGATATCTCATTAATAAGGGTGATATCGTTATTAAGAGAGGAAAATAGTTTTGATCTGAATTTACCTTTTGAGTTATGGAGCTTTATGGCCATTTTATCAATAGCAATCATAGACAAAATCGTTTGTATAAAACATTCAATAAGGTCATCAAGACCTAGGCCAAGTTTGTTGAAATCCCTTCGGTCCATCAGAATCAATCGACTCGTATCGCTAGCCCATTGATTTTCACCGATTTTATTTGACAAGTTTGTTCCCAACATATCCCAAGATGATTCAGCATCATTGACATTGTCACTCAATGGTTTTCGAGCTCGTCGAGAGTAAACAGAAAGAGGTCTAATGCCTGTTTCTGTTGAGCTAACCATCATTCGAATATCATTTACATAGGTATATCCTTTGGTATTTGGAATGGTTCCTACATGATAGAATTTACCATAAGAACTTAAAGAGCTCCACGAATAATTTCCAATTAAACTTTGAACAATGAATTGTTTATACTCG
>CAXQBA010000083.1:0-9527 GCA_964221885.1 Luminiphilus sp.
TCAAAATCCAATCGACCAGCAGGTATATAATCTAAAGCAATGAGATTACTTTTAGCCAATAGTTCATCCATCTCTTCGATTGTGTAACAACGTAGCTGTTGAATATTCGTTAAACGTCCTGGTGCATTCAACGTCCATGTATCCATTAAAATATCATTCTCAAAATCATAATCATAAGTTCGAATTGCCGGACCTAAGTTGAATGACCTACCATAAGCAATCTCCCGCCAAAATGTTTTACTACCAACCTCTATAAAAGCCATTCCTGATTCATTCAACCAATGATTCACTCTTGATAACAAACGAATCTGATCCGCATCACTTCCGATACCGAAACTATCGAAGTAGCATATGACATCAAACTGTTCATTGAGTTCAATTTCATAAAAATCCTCGTTGTATATCGAACAGGTGACATTATTTCGATCCATCAATGCAGCTGCATGTTTGACAGATGATTCCTGAATCTCAATCATAGAGACATCAAATCCGTGTTGAGCAAAAAGACAAGCTGTTTGACCTCCACCTCCACCTAGTTCAAGAACAGAACCACGTTCAGGAAATGCATCAGCTACTAATTGTAAGCGACGATGATCGTGATCGGTTATATCACCTAGATACACCTCAAAATACCTGTTCTGAAAGCTGTAAAAAGAATCGACCCAATTGAGGCGTTTGCTTTTATTTAATGGCATCATTAATTTGAGCAGTTTTATAGACGATTAATGAAGATACTAACAAAAGTACAACGATTCCAGCAAAAATAAGTAATGCATATCCCATTCTCATAAAGATCAAATAATCGAACATTCCATGAAGGATAATGGCTAATGCTAATCCAAACGCAGACCAAAGAGTTTTACGCATCATTTGTAATTGACCAATTGCAATGGAAATCCCCATTACTAAACCAAACATTAAATGTGCAGGCAAAGCTGTTAACATTCGTATCAGCGCCAATTGTAAAGCCGAACTAGGATCTGTATGATAGCCAGTTATGTACATAATGTTTTCAATGGTAGCGAACCCTAAGGATATCAGAACAGAAAAAGCAACTATAGTTGTAAATCTAACTTGGATCAATTTGGGTATAATAGCATATCGCAAGAAAATATATTTTACAACTTCTTCACTAAATGCTATGACAGCAAAAGCAAATGTAAAAGTTGAAAAAGCATAAGATCGATCGAAAGAGAGACCTAGATCATAAATGGCAAATTGCTCCATTTTAATTGCTGGATAGGTACTAATCACACCAAAAAGAAAACTGATAAAACTCATTTTCCTGTAGGCTTGACCCACAAAAATTTTGTAAATCAGTAGGCCGATCATAAGACAAGGAATTAATCCCAACAGTGTAAGATATACCATTGTCATAAAGTGGCTAGTAATCGATCAATAGGTGAAAAATCTGTTGTAAAAAGCGGTACATCTATTTGGTCCCTACTTTGAAATAAGACCAAAGCCTCTTTGATAGACAGTTTTGTTTGGGATTGAGATATAAATCCAAATAACTCTTGCATCCTTTCAGCTAGATATACTTGTTCTGTCTGACCTGGTGTAGGCACTAGTAGAATATTTTTTTTCTTTAGACACATCAGATCCATGAGTGTGCTATAACCTGACCGAGATATAATATATTTAGCCGAACGAATGAGTTGGGTCAATGGCTCACCATCTAAAAAATCATATATTTTTATATTCTTTTGTTTTGATATGATCTTTCCCTCTTTCGCTTTACCACGCACAAGTACAAAGGGAATATGTAGTTCTTCTGCCTGAGTCATGATAATTTTTTCAAAGTGACTCCTCATGGGTTCAGGACCTGATAAAATACAAAGTATGTAGTCAGACAGAACATTTCCCTGATCATCATGCAATCGACTTAATGGTCCAATATATGAATGACGTGCATCTTGAGTAACTGATAATTCACCACTTAAATTATTTGCTGAATTGATGTCGGGTATCCAAACCTGATCAAAACGATTCATATATAACCTATTCAATCGGTTTATTAATTTTGCAATCCACTTGGGCCATAGCTTGATATTGATCTGATGGGTTACAAAAACAGATGGTATCTTATCAGTGACAAGTCCATACCTATTATCTGAAATAACAGCATCGATCGAATAGGTCTGAATACTATTTTTCAACCATTTACGTTCAAGATATATACTTCGGAGTATTCGTGGAATCTGATATGAAATATTCAAGTACATATTTGATGTTCGGTACTTGATCCCGTACTCTGGAAGTTCATAAACAGATAATTCAGGATAACGTTTTTGCAAAAATACCATGGCATCACCGTCACTGGCTAAAATTACATGATGCCCTTTTGATAAAATATAATCAATCAATGGCACACAACGGCTTGCATGACCTAATCCCCAATTTAATGGGGCGATTAAAATATTTTTTTTACCCTTAATTATCTTATATTTGAGTTAATTACAATTCAATAAACCTCCAAATGATGAACAAAAAAAAGAACAATTTAATAGGAATTCTCTTTTTACTAGTAATGGTTTCCATTTTTATATCATCATGTAAGGCAGGGTGTGGTTGCCCAACTTGGTAAACCTATTTTTAAATACCCACTTCAATTATACAATAAAACATAAAATGAAATGAAAAAATCAAAAAGAATCCTAGCCGTATCGCTCCTCTTACTTTGCGTTTTTTTTATGAATAGTTGTAAAACACAACAGGGTTGCCCAACCTTTTCAATCGAAATCCTAAAATAAATTGCTGAACGGATGAGTTCAATTCTTGTTACGGGTGGATGTGGCTACATTGGTTTGCATACCATCGTCGATCTTATTGAAGCTGGATTTGACGTAACCTGTCTTGACAGCAATATCCGTTCAGATGAACGAAGCCTGAGAGGTGTTCAAAAAATCACAGGAAAAACAATAAAAAATAATAAGGTCGATCTTTGTGATGAAGAAGCTGTCAGTCATTTTTTCAACACCAATTCACGAATCGAAGGCATCATACATTTTGCTGCACTTAAATCCGTACCAGAAAGTGTTAGTGACCCTATTGCCTATTTTAACAATAACATCAACTCTTTACTCAACATCCTAAGGGAGGTAAAGAAGCATCGAATACCCTACTTCATATTTTCATCATCATGTTCAGTTTATGGTGATACCGACGCCCTCCCTGTTACAGAAGACACAAAACTTCTTCAGGCTGAAAGTCCATATGCAAGAACCAAACAAATTTGTGAACAGATCATTCAAGATGTTTCTAGAAGTCATACTGATACAAAATATACCCTTCTTAGATATTTTAATCCGGCTGGTGCACATCCAAGTGCTATGATCGGTGAAATTCCCCAACCAGGTGCCTACAACGTTGTACCTATTCTGATCGAATCGTACAAAAAAATAAGAGATACATTTACTGTAACCGGTGATCAGCACAACACACGTGACGGTACCTGTATTAGAGACTATATACATGTGATGGATCTCGCAAATGCACACACGAAATGTCTTCAATACATGAAAAAACCAACACATGATATACGTTTAGACATTTTTAATGTTGGAACGGGTAATGGTGTAACCGTACTCGAACTGATTAATGCCTTTAAGGAGACCGTTGACCAACAGTTCACCTATAAAATTGGCGATCGAAGAGATGGAGATGTATCTGCTATATACTCGGACTTTACCAAAGCACGAGAATGTTTAGGATGGTCACCAAAATATACCGTTTATGACATTATGGAAAGTGCTTGGAAATGGGACCAATTTGTAGATAAATATCATAATCAATGACATTGGGTATCATCATATTTTCTATCATCGGGACATTTGGCGTTTTTTCCATTCTACAACAACAGAAACGAAAGAAAGTAATCGATCAAATTATTGCTGATTACATACAAGAAAATAACTATCAATTAATCAATGTCCAAAAATCAATAGACTCTGGTCCATTCAATGATGAATGGTACGATAAAAAATTTAAGAACATCTATGCGAATATCGGTTATTCAAAATGGACAACCTTATACAAAATAGTACAGGTAGAAAAAGAAGAAAAGAAATCGAACCTCTATTTACAAATTCGTTTTAAGGGAACCCGTTCCATAGATAAGAATTGGATGGATTAATTAGCTGATAAACGATACATTGATTTAAATTGATCGATAAAAGCTGGTAATTTTTCTTTTAGATCATCTCTCAACGCTGACAATACCTCCGGCGTTAATGAAGCATCAGATTGAATGGACTCCTGCAACAATGAGCAAAAATCCCGTGTCAACCTAATGTATATATGCGATGGATCCATCAATGATATTTCTGTCAACAACTCCAATCCTTTGTGAAGTTCTAAGAATGCAATATTCATATCCCTAGAATAGTCTTCAATACCCAAAGAATATAATTGTGCGATCTTTAGCGTAGATAAAGGATTGAAATATACATCTGCGGATACTTTATGATAGAATACAGCTGAATCGATCATGTTTTCTTGCTGGTACGACAAAGCGAGATAATAAAATAGTATTGAGGTACGTATCAATTCATTATTTCCATCATCTAGTTCTACAATAATATCACGTTTAGATTTTTTACTTATGCGATCCATCTCTTGATTAATGTAATCGCTATCAAATTGATCATGAACAGAAAGTAGAAGCGCATTATTTTCATTCGTGGTCAGTGCCAACATATCTGGTTTGTCAGCCGGAACACATGAAATAGCAAAACAACAGACCACAACCCATACAGGCAAAATTTTGACGTTCCTCATTTTCTGTTTTTTTTTCAAATATATGCATTGAAATAAAATCATTATTATATTTGTTTTGTTTTATTCAAAACCTATAAAATTAAATTATGGCTGAAGTAGTAAGAATGCCTGCCCTGAGTGATACAATGGAAGAAGGAACTCTCGTTGCCTGGCACAAGGCAGTGGGTGAAAATGTATCTGCTGGTGAATTGTTAGCTGAGATCGAAACAGACAAAGCTGTCATGGAATTTCAATCTTTTTTCGACGGTGTTCTGTTACATATTGGTGTTGAAGAAGGTCAGTCTGTTCCTGTGGATCAGGTAATAGCTGTTATTGGTAAAGAAGGAGAAGATTATGCTCAACTTTTAACAGAAAGCGCCGTTGAAGAGCAAGCACCTAGTGTTGAAGTTGTTGAAATGGTTGCTGCACCACTTGAAGAAGTAAAAACAGTAGCAAGTTCAAGTTCAGACAATGGTCGTATAAAAGCCTCACCTCTTGCAAAAGCCATGGCAAAGGAAGAAGGTATTGACTTAAATCTGGTTTCAGGTTCTGGTGATGATGGACGTATCGTCAAAAGAGACATTGAATCCTTCTTAAAAGAGCAAGTCATTCCTCAGCCTGTTTCAGCACCATCTTTTACCAGTCCAGAAGGATCTTATGAAGATGTACCTGTTTCTCAAATGAGAAAGGTGATCGCCAAACGCTTAGGTGAGAGTAAATTTGCAGCTCCCCATTTCTATCTTACTATGGAGATCTGTATGGATAAAGCTATGGCAGCAAGAAAGCAACTCAATAGTATGAGCGATACGAAGATTTCTTTTAACGATTTAGTGGTCAAGGCTACGACAGTTGCCTTAAAAAAGAATCCTGCGATCAACTCATCTTGGCTTGGAGATAAAATTCGATATTACAATTACGTCAACATGGGTATAGCAGTCGCTATGGAAGAAGGCTTGGTTGTTCCAGTAATCGCCAACGCTGATTCTAAATCATTGGGCACCATTGCTGCTGAGATCAAAGAACTCGCTGGTAAAGCAAAGGACAGAAAGTTAACTCCTGAGCAAATGTCAGGGAATACATTCACGATCTCGAATCTTGGTATGTTTGGAATTGAAGAATTCACTGCTATTATCAATCCACCAGATGCATGTATACTCGCTGTTGGTCGTATTGCCTCACGATTGGTCAGAATTGGGGATGACATCGTTGATTCAAATTTCATGAAAGTCACGTTATCATGTGATCATCGTGTTGTTGATGGTGCCAAAGGTTCTAAGTTCTTACAAGATCTTAGAGACATTTTGGAGGAACCCATGAGAATGCTTCTCTAGTAGTAAGCTCATTTTTTGATTCGCTTAGTTTACATAAATAATATCATATGATGGGACTCAATGATAACCAACTTCTCATTGTCATGCTCATTATCTTCCTTGTGTTGGATATATTTGTTATTGCTTTTCTTCTCTTGCGTCGTAGAAAGAAACAGAATAAGGAGAATAAAGAATCATCCAAATCAGCTGATGACAATCCTTTTTTTGAATAAATCCAGATGAAATGAACGGTACCATTATAAACATCGGTGATGAATTATTGATCGGTCAAGTTATCAATACCAATGCAGCCTATATTGGCGATGTATTAGGTCGACATGGCGTAACTGTTCAGCGAACAATAACCATTCCTGATGAACAGGAAGCAATTCTCTCAACGCTGGACCAACAAATTGCTTCTTCAGACCTAATTATAATAACTGGAGGACTTGGTCCTACTAGAGATGACATCACAAAAAAAACCCTAGCCTCATATTTTGACTCAACTATGAGTTATCATGAGGCTAGTTATCATAACATAGAGCGTCTTTTTGCTCAATATAACCGAGTAGCTGATGATCGATACAAAGAACAATGCTACATGCCAGATAAAGCAACGATCCTGATCAATAAAACAGGAACATCGTCGGGTATGTGGTTTGAAAAAGAGCATGTGATCATTGTATCAATACCTGGTGTGCCCCGAGAGATGCGCTATTTGATGAAGTACGAAATCATTCCAAGAATAAGTCAACGGTTCAGAACACCTAATATCTTACATCATACAATTCATATTTGCGGAAAAGGCGAAACCGATTTGATTGATATGTTAGCGGAGATCGAAGACGACCTACCAGTAAATTTCAAACTCGCCTACTTACCCAACTCTGCTAAAGGTATGCTTCGAATGCGTCTAACAGGAATTGGTGAAGATAGTAATGTATTGGAATCGCAAATCAACGTATTGAGTACAAAGATTAAAGATACACTAGGTGACATTGTTGTTGGAGAAAATGACGATACATTAGAGGTTGTCGTAGGAAAATTGTTACGAGGACATAATATGACCATCTCTACAGCTGAAAGTTGTACTGGAGGAACCATCGCACAGAAGATCACATCTATATCTGGAAGCTCCAGTTACTTTGTAGGTTCTATCGTTGCCTATGATAATGAAATCAAAAAACAGCTGCTTTCTGTATCAGATACTACGATCTATAATCACGGATCGGTAAGCGAAGCTTGTGTGCTGGAAATGTCAAAAGGTGTACAACAAGTATTAAATACGGATGTCAGTATTGCTGTTTCAGGTGTTGCAGGTCCTACTGGTGGAAGTATTGAAAAACCCGTAGGAACCATCTGGGTAGCGATTCGCATAGGGGAACAAGTACAAACAAAATGTTTAAAACTATCAAAAAACCGTAGTGAGAACATTGAAAAAACAAGTAATTATGCCTTGAATCTCTTACGCAAAATGTTACTTACTCTCTAACTCTTCATCATATCTTATTTAAAAAAGAAGATATCTGAATTCAAATACAAGCGCTTTTTTCGTACATTTGCGCATCAACTTATCCAACATAAACATCATTATTATATGGCAAAGGTCGAATTAATTATGCCAAAACTTGGTGAATCCGTGATGGAGGCCACCATTTTATCGTGGGAGAAAAATATTGGTGACAACATTGAAATGGATGAAAATGTTGTTGTAATTGCTACAGATAAAGTAGACACTGAGGTACCATCTCCTGTTGAGGGTACATTGGTTGAAATATTATTCAATGATGGTGATACAGTAGCTATCGGAACTGCTATCGCAGTAATTGAAACGGAGGCTGTGGATAGCGTACAATCGTCACCTGCTATTTCAGATGAGATCACAAAAGACAGTGTAGCTGACGAAAAACCAGCCGTAGCTCAGCCGGCAACTGCGATGCCAAGTAGCACCGTTCAAGATTTTAGTTCGACAGATCGTTTCTATTCACCATTGGTTAAGAATATCGCTAAAACCGAAGGTATTTCAGTTCAAGAATTAGAAGCGGTTGCGGGTAGTGGTAAAAATGGACGTGTAACGAAGAAAGATATCCTGGCTTACGTGAAAAATAGGTCAAATGGTAATGGTGCAAGTATATCTTCTAATGGTAAAACTACCATTGAGTTCAAACGCCCTCCTATTGACACAAGTGGTAATGTGGAGATCATTGAAATGGACCGAATGAGAACATTGATCGCCGATCATATGGTCATGTCTAAGCATGTTTCTCCGCACGTTACATCATTTGTCGAAGCAGATGTTACCAATCTATTCAACTGGCGAAATAAGATCAAGAATAAATTTAAAACAACTTATGGTGAGAAAATTACATTCACGCCACTTTTTGTGGAAGCGGTTGTGAATGCCATCAAGGATTTCCCAATGATTAATGTTTCAGTTGATGGAAAAAAGATTGTTCGCCATAAAGATATCAATGTGGGTATGGCTGCTGCACTTCCAAGTGGTAATTTGATCGTTCCAGTCATCAAAAAAGCAGATCGTCTTAGTTTGTCTGGTCTGACATCAAAGGTCAATGATTTGGCCAATCGTGCTCGGAATAACAAATTAAAACCAGATGAGATTCAAGGTGGTACATTTACACTTACGAATGTTGGTACATTTGGCAATGTTATGGGTACTCCTATTATCAACCAACCACAAGTAGCTATTATGGCTACAGGTGCCATACGTAAAAAACCAGCTGTTTTGGAAACAGAACATGGTGATGTAATTGCTATTCGTCATATGATGTTCTTATCCTTGTCCTACGACCACCGGGTGGTTGATGGTATGTTGGGTGGTTCATTCCTTCGTCGAGTTGCTGATTATCTTGAAAGTTTTTCACCAGATCGAGACATTTAACAGTTTAGTATTCAATTTGGTATAATTATTGACAAAATGACCTAAAATCATTTTATGTCACACATTTACCCATTTTTTTCACTGACATTGACTATTGTAGTCCTTGCTTTATGCACTTCTTGCGAACCTGAGCCGGCAGACTGGACCTACTCTACTGATAATACCCTGTCTGATCTTGGTTATGACGATCTATATAGTATTTCCAATGGAGAAGCAAATGCGAACAATTCCCTTCGCTCCTGTGGTGTAATCTCACTAGACTCAACACCAAATACATTTTTCCCATTAACCATGACTATAGACTATGGCACAAGTTCTGTTTGTACAGATGGTAGAACACGAAGCGGAATTGTCACGATCAATTTTTCTGATAAATGGTCTCACACTGGTATGACCTGTCAGATCACTCCCAATAACTACATAGTAAATGGGTACAAAGTTGACGGTGAAATTACAATAACAAATGAGGGGCTAATCAATGGTTCACCTACCTATCGCTCAGAAGTAAAGAATGGAGTATTCACAACCCCTGAAGGTGATGTGATTTTACGGGATTGTAT
>CAXQBA010000084.1:0-3643 GCA_964221885.1 Luminiphilus sp.
AAATGAAGATCAATAAGTTATATTATTTAATTATTTGTGTATTCATAGCATTCTCTTGTCAAGATGAACAAAAAAAGGTAGAGGTACCACCTGCTGATGAAGTTAAAAACATGGATAAAATATCCAACTCCTCATTGATTCACAATCCCGTTACTGCTGATGAAGTAATTCGTCCTGAGGATGCTGCAAAAATTCAATTCGAAGAAACCTCATTTGATTTTGGTGACCTAGTGGATGGTGACATAGCAGAGCATGTGTTTACATTTAAAAATGTTGGTGCCAGCCCATTGATCATTTCACATGCAAAAGCAGGTTGTGGATGTACGGTACCGCAGTGGCCAAGATCACCCATATTGCCTGGTGAATCCAATGAAATTAAAGTGGTATATAACTCAAAAGGTAAAAAAGGTGTACAAAACAAAACGGTGACTGTAACAGCTAATACAGTTCCAAATGAGACAACGATCGAAATCAAGGCAAATGTTCTGGAAAATTAAAAAGTACTAATGGCAGATAATCCAAACTTTATAGATTATGTAAAGATCTGCTGTCGATCTGGAGCAGGAGGATCTGGTTCAGCGCACTTTTTCCGCGATAAATGGACTTCAACAGGGGGTCCAGATGGTGGGGATGGAGGTCGAGGAGGCCATATTATTGTAAGAGGAAACCAACAAATGTGGACGCTTCTTCACTTAAAATATATGAAGCATGTCATTGCTAAGAATGGTGGTGCAGGATCCGGATCTCGCTCAACAGGAGCTGACGGAGATGATATCATTTTGGATGTTCCATTAGGAACGATCATTCGAGATTTTGAAAGTGGGGAGGTACAAGCGGAGATCATTGAAGATGGACAAGAAATCATCGTTACACCAGGCGGTAAAGGTGGTAAAGGAAATCATCATTTTAAATCGGCAACCAATCAGGCACCCACGAAAACAATTCCACCAAAACCTGGTCGTTCAGAATGGAAGATTTTTGAATTGAAAGTTTTAGCGGATGTTGGTTTAGTTGGCTTTCCAAATGCGGGAAAGTCAACCTTACTTTCTGTACTTACAGCTGCTAAACCCAAGGTGGCTAATTATCCTTTTACAACATTGGTTCCAAATCTTGGTATTGTTAATTATCGAGATAACCGCTCTTTTGTAATGGCAGATATTCCAGGTATCATTGAGAATGCACATCAAGGAAAAGGATTGGGACATCGATTTCTAAGACATATTGAGCGCAATGCAACCTTATTATTCATGATTCCTGCCGATAGTCATCATATTGTTAATGAATTTGAAGTGTTATTAAAGGAATTAGCTCTTTTTAATAAAGAATTATTGGATAAACCTCGATTGATCGCAATAACTAAAGCTGATTTGATCGATGATGAATTAAAAGCCATGATTGTAGCTGAATTTCCAGATCATTGGACGTATTGTTTTATTTCTTCAGCGACTCAAACAGGTCTTACTGAATTGAAAGACCAATTATGGCGTTCCATTCATCAAACTAATGATCTATGATCTACCGTGTTTTTACATCTGATGAGAGGATTAAAAATGAGTTAGATATACTACTACAATTATTTGATCGAGGACTTTCTGTTCTCCATTTACGGAAGAAAAAATGGTCGATCGATATCTACCGCAAGTTTTTACAAACTATACCAAAGGAATATCACAAGAAGATCATTATTCATGATCAAAAAGTACTTTTAGATGAGTTTGATGTTGGTGGGTTTCATTTATCTACAACCCAGTTCAATGAAATGGATAAGAATGAATTGGTTAAACTAAGGCAGCGATCTTTTTTATGGGGTGTATCTGCGTCAGCTCATTCATTTAAAGAGATCGATCCATTACTTAAAAATGTGGACCATTTAGTAGTAGGTCCTGTTTTTACAAGTATCTCTAAAACAGACTATCATCCGACTTTTGAATGGAATGTTCAACATCTTTCAAATGCTGATCGTCTTATAGCAATAGGTGGAATGTCTGATAAAGTAATCGGGCAAGCACATCAATTAGGATTCAATCAAATGGGATTTTTAGGTTACATTTGGATGAATGATGACCCTGTCAAACAATTTGATAAACTATGTTTAAAAATGAACGACCTGTAGTTTTAAGTATTGGAGGACACGATCCATCCAATGGAGCCGGTATCGGTGCTGATGTTAAGACCATGGAGTTTTTAAAAGTCATCGGTTTGACTGTTTGCAGTGCTCAGACCATTCAAACAGATAAGACTGTTCGAATGATCGAATGGATCGAAGAGGATTTAGTTTTAGGACAAGTTGCTGCCTTGTTAGATCGATTCAATCTGGATAGTGTTAAAATATCAATGGTCAAGGATCTTGAACTTATTTGTGATTGTGTTGAAAAAATTCGGCATGTGTCTCCAGATACTCGTATTATTTGGGATCCGATTATAGAATCGAGTAGTGGCTATCCATTTATTCAATCATTGACAAACCAATTGCTTAGAGAAATCTTAAATCATGTTGACGGCATTATTCCAAATTTCAGTGAGTGGGAGACGATCGAACAGATCATGAAACAATCCCCAGCTGACCTTACCAAAACGACAAATACGAATATTATTGTTAAAGGTGGGCACGATTCGATGAATAAAGGTGTAGACATATTGTATACTCCAACCGAAACGTATGAGTTTAAACCCTTCGATATTTTGAAAGGATATGAAAAACATGGCTCAGGCTGTATGTTTTCCACTGCGTTAGCCTGCTATTTGGCAATGGGACACTCCTGGGAAAATGCCACTCAATCCGCTAAGACCTTCACCTATCATCGAATGGTATCAAATACATCATTACTTGCATACTATGAACCAGATAAATAATTCCATTCAGTATATCTCACAAGGAAACGATCCAGATGAACATATTAAACATTGCGTCTCTTATTTAAAGGCAGGAGGACAATGGGTCCAATTAAG
Source organism: Luminiphilus sp. (assembly GCA_964221885.1). Lineage (GTDB taxonomy): Bacteria > Bacteroidota > Bacteroidia > Chitinophagales > Saprospiraceae > Aureispira. The sequence goes on from CAXQBA010000084.1 coordinate 2,950, forward strand.
AATGAAAGGATATACAAATGAGGTGATTCATGATACAACGTATGAACTTATCAAACAAACAACACAGTTTGATTATCAACTTATTTTAAATGATCATGTACAAATTGCTGCATCACTAGAGGATGTGGGTTGTCATGTTGGAAAGTTGGATATGACTTTGAAACAAGCACGTGAGATCTTGGGACCAGATCGTATCTTAGGTGCTACTGCTAATACGATCTCTGATATTCGCTCGATTGCTGAATATGATGTCGACTATATTGGATTAGGACCTTTTGCGTTCACCTCCACAAAAAAGAACTTAAGTCCTATTCTTGGGATGAATGGATACCATGAGATTCTTCAAATTATGAACGCAGAAAATATCAACATTCCAATAGTTGCTATTGGAGGTATACAAAAAAGTGATATTCGATCCTTATTGATGTCTGGCGTTTATTCCATTGCTGCTTCTAAACTGTTGACCAAGGAAATTGACCAGATAAAAGACGTCTTAGAACTCATGAAATCGTAGTTTTCAAATTGTCTGCTAATTCTAAGTAATTATACCAAAGAATTATAAAAAAAAATGTAAATTCGCTACCGTTAAAAAAAGAAATATATAACCAACAAAAGACAGGATTCATATGGCTTTCGACATAGACATGATCAAAGAACATTATCGTTCTTTACCCTCCAAGATAGAACAAGCTAG